>JACDBQ010000414.1 GCA_013694845.1 Acidobacteriota bacterium | reverse complement strand
ATCGCACGTAATCCCGGACCGCGTCCGGCGTTCCGTCGGTCGCCGTGTCGGCGATCATCTTGACGATCGCGCTGCCGACGACCGCAGCGTTGGTGTAGCGGCAGGCGGCGGCAACCTGCTCAGGCCGTGAGATGCCGAAGCCCAGGGCCACGGGAAGCGAGACATTGCGCTTGACGCGCGCGGTGAACGCCTCCGTATCGATCGCCATGTCATCACGAGCGCCCGTCACCCCGAGACGCGAGATGAGGTACAGGAACCCCGCCCCCAGGTCAGAGGAACGGCGGATGCGCTCATCCGATGTCGTGGGGCTGATGAGAAAGATCGGATCGAGGCCGGCGGCCATCAGCGGCGCGCGGAGCGGCTCGGCTTCCTCCACCGGATAATCGAGAATGAGCACACCATCGACGCCAGCGTCGCGTGCCGACGCCGCGAACACGTGCGGGTCCATGCGGACGACCGGGTTGGCGTAGGTGAACAGCACCAGGGGTGTGTCGATCTTCCGACGCACCCGGGAGACGATCTGCAGGACGCCGCGAAGCGTCATCCCGGCCGCCAGCGCGCGCTCGCTGGCTCGCTGAATGACCGGACCGTCGGCCAGCGGGTCTGAAAACGGCACTCCGATCTCGATCACGTCCGCACCACCGTCAGCGAGCGCGAGCAGGATCTGCTCAGACGTGGCGGCATCGGGGTCGCCGGCGGTCACGTAGGTGACAAGCCCTCCCCGGCCGTCCCGCTGCAGCCGACCGAAGGTGTCAGCGAGCCGCGGCATCACGTCCCAGTGCCTTCTGGACGCTCAGCACGTCCTTGTCTCCGCGACCCGATAGATTGACGACGAGGATCGCGTGCGCGTCCAGCTCGGGCGCCAGGCGGCACGCGTGGGCGACCGCGTGCGAGGATTCGAGCGCCGGCAGGATCCCCTCCTCCCGTCCAAGTCGCTGAAATGCCGCCAGCGCCTGGTCATCGTCAACCCACGTGTACTCCGCGCGGCCCGACTCATAGAGCGACGCGTGCTCGGGACCGATGGCGGCGTAGTCCAGGCCCGCCGAAATCGAGTGGGTCAGCTCGATGTTCCCATCCTCGTCCTGCAGGACGTAGCTGCGCGTGCCCTGGAGCACACCCGCGGCTCCTCCCGCGAACCGCGCGGCATGCTCCCCTTTACGGATCCCGCGCCCTCCGGCTTCGACCCCGACCAGTCGGACCGTCGCATCGTCGATGAAAGCGTCGAAGATACCCATCGCATTGCTGCCCCCGCCGATGCATGCGACCACCACGTCGGGGAGGCGTCCGGCGGCTTCGAGGATCTGGGCCCGGGTTTCCTGGCCGATCACGGACTGGAACTCACGGACCATCAGTGGATAGGGATGCGGACCGAGCACGGAGCCGAGCAGGTAATACGTGTCGGCGACGTTGGTCACCCAGTCGCGCATCGCCTCGTTGATCGCGTCTTTCAGCGTCCTGGCGCCGGCCTCCACCGGGATGACGGTCGCACCGAGCAGACGCATCCGGAACACATTGAGCGACTGCCGGTCCATGTCCTCGGCGCCCATGTAGACGTGACACTCGAGGCCGAGCAGTGCGCAGACCGTGGCGGTTGCCACGCCGTGCTGCCCGGCGCCGGTCTCGGCCACGATCCGGTGTTTGCCCATCCGCTGCGCGAGCAGCGCCTGGCCGAGCGCGTTGTTGATCTTGTGCGCACCGGTGTGCGCAAGGTCTTCCCGTTTCAGGAAAATCCGCGCGCCGCCCGCCGACGCTGACAACCGCCGCGCCTCGTACAGCGGCGTTGCGCGGCCGACGTAATCGCGCAGCAGGCGCACCAGCGTTGCCGTGAACGCGGGGTCCCGGCGCGCCTCGAAGTATGCCCGCTCGAGCTCCTGCACCGGGCCGACGAGGGTCTCGGGAACGAAGCGGCCGCCGTACGCCCCGTAGTAGCCTCGAGAGTCAGGGTCGCGCCGGCCGAAAGACGGATTGGTCTCAACCATTGTTCGCAGATTCCGCAGTGAGGTAGCCCGGGGTTCTTCGTAACGCGTCGAACAGGGCCCGCAGCTTGGCCGGGTCTTTGACCCCTGGCGAGGCCTCCACGCCCGACGAGAGGTCGACGGCATACGGCCGGACTCGGGTAACGGCTTCCTGGATGTTTGCCGGATTCAGCCCTCCGGACAGGAACACGTGGCGGCGCGCCGCGGCTGCGGCGGCGAGCGACCAGTCGATCGTACGGCCGGTTCCCCCGCGTCGCACCGGGTCGTGGGCGTCGAGCAACACGGTCACCTCGGGTGGATAGACGTCCAGCCGTTCCGGCGCGAACGCCTCCGTGATCGCGACGGCCTTGATCACCGGCTGCAGGATGGCCTGGGCGTACGAGAGCGACTCGTCACCGTGGAGCTGGATCGCACTCAACTGCACCGTGTCGGCAATCCGGCGGATGTCATCGAGCGGCTGGTCCACGAACACGCCGATCGTGGATACGCGTGGCGGAAGCGCCCTCGCAATCGCGCGAGCGTCTGACGGTCCGACCGCGCGGGGGCTGTCGGGCCAGAAGATGAATCCGATAGCCGAGGCCCCCTCTTCGGCGGCCATCAGCGCATCCTCGAGTCTGGTGATGCCGCACACCTTGACCCGCGTCACCAGGCCCTCAGTGCGCGCAACGCCGCGCCAGGATCCGGTTGCGTGATCAGACGCTCCCCTACGAGAAAGGCGTCATACCCCACGGCAGCAAGCCTGGCGAGGTCTCTGCGCTCGCGGAGACCGCTTTCGGCAACCGCGATGACATCATCGGGGATGGCGTCGGCGACCCGGTCCAGGACCGACAGGTCCACCGCGAGCGTGCGCAGGTTCCGGCTGTTCACACCGACGATGCGGGCTCCCGCTGACAAGGCACGACCTAGTTCCTCCTCGTCGTGCACTTCGACAAGGACCGCGAGGTTCAGACGGCAGGCCAGCGCGTAAAGCCTCTCGAGCGCCCCATCATCTACGGCGCCGGCAATCAGCAGGATGGCGTCCGCGCCGAGCGCGGCTGTTTCATGCACCTGGTACTCGGCGACGATGAAGTCCTTGCGGAGGATCGGGAGGTCCACGGCTGCGCGGACCGCGGCGAGATGCGACGCCGCCCCGTCGAAGAACGTCGGTTCGGTCAGCACCGAGATCGCCGCCGCGCCTCCTGCGGCGTAGGCCCGCGCGTGGCGGGCCGGATCGTACTCCTGGCGGAGGATTCCCCGGGACGGCGAGCGACGTTTGCATTCCGCGATCACGCGAGGCGTCGTCGACAATCGCAGCGCGTCTGCGAAAGCGGCGCCTCGCGGCGTCCGCTGCTGCGCTCGCTGGAGCTGGGCAAGAGGACAGTGGCGTTCGCGAAAGGCGACGCGGGCCCGGCTCGCCGCGACGATCGTCGCGAGCAGATCCGGCGCGGATGATGCGGCACCGGTCACGGCGCGGCTGCCTCCGTGTTCGTGATCGCGGTCAGCTGTCCGAGCACAGCCAGCGCCGCACCCGTGTCGATCGCCTGAGCGGCGCGCTCGATCCCCTCGGGTACGGTCGGGACTTCGCCCGCGATGAGCAACGAAACCCCGGCGTTGAGCAGGACGATCTCGCGGGCGGCGCCAGGTTCCCCGCCAAGGACACGACGGGCGATCCGGGCGTTCTCGGCGGGATCGCCGCCGCGCAACGATGCCGGCGCGACCTTCGGCAGCCTGAAGTCGGACGGATGAACGTAGAACGTGTTGACCGCACCAGCCCGACATTCCGAGACCTTGGTGTAGCCGGTCGTCGAGATTTCGTCCAGGCCGTCCGCACCGTGCACGACCCACGCCCGTTCCGAGCCAAGGAGCGCGAGAGACCGCGCGACCAGCTCCGTGAGCTCGGGCTTGGGGACGCCGACGAGCTGTCGCGCGGCACCGGCCGGATTGGTCAGCGGCCCGAGCAGATTGAAGGCCGTGCGGATCCCGAGCTCCTTCCGCGTCGGCGCCGCGTGCCGCATCGACGGATGAAATGTGGGCGCAAAGAAGAAAGCGATACCCGCCTCGTCCAGCGACCGTTCCACCACGGCGGGTCCGGCGGTGATGTCGACACCGAGCGCTTCGAGCAGATCGGCGCTGCCGCACCGGCTCGACACCGACCGGTTGCCGTGCTTGGCCACCCGCACACCGGACGCTGCGAGCACCAGCGCCGCGATCGTCGAGACGTTGAACGTGTGCGCCCGATCCCCGCCGGTTCCACACGTATCGAAGACCGGCGCAAAGGTGCGCGACAGTTTCGTGGCGCGTGCACGCATCGTGCGCGCAAGCCCGACGATTTCGCTCGGGCGCTCCCCCTTCATCCCCAGGGCGACGAGAAAGCCAGCGATGTGCGCGGGCTGCGCCCGGCCGTCCATGATCTCGGCCATGGCGGCCGACGCTTCCTCCGCCGTCAGGTCCTGCCGCTTGTTCAGTTTCTCGAGTAGAGGCGTGAACATTACAGCTCCAGAAAGTTGCGCAGCAGCTGGTGGCCATCGCTGGTCAGGATGGACTCGGGATGAAACTGCACACCGTGAATCGGAAACGTCGTGTGGCGCAGCCCCATCAGGGTGCCGTCTTCTGTTCGAGCGG
This sequence comes from Acidobacteriota bacterium, assembly GCA_013694845.1. GTDB lineage: Bacteria > Acidobacteriota > Vicinamibacteria > Vicinamibacterales > 2-12-FULL-66-21 > JACDCA01. The sequence goes on along the minus strand of JACDBQ010000414.1, from coordinate 3,210 downwards.
ACGCTTCGAGGCCACTCGGCAGCGGGGCGCCGACGATGAGTGAATGGTATCGCCCGGCCGTGAGCGGGTGTGCGAGGTTCTTGAAGATCCCCCTGCCGTCATGCGTCACCATCGAGACCTTGCCGTGCATCAGCTGCGGGGCACGCACCACCTCCCCGCCGAAGGCGTACGCGATCGCCTGGTGTCCGAGGCAGACACCCAGGATCGGTGTCCGGGGGCCGAATCGCCGGATCACGTCGACCGAGATGCCCGCCGACTCCGGACGGCCGGGTCCAGGGGAGATGACGATCCGGTCCGGGTCGAGCGCTGCGATCTCGTCGAGGGTGATCTCGTCGTTGCGTTTCACGAGCGGTGCGGCGCCGAGCTCGCCCAGATATTGGGCGAGATTCCATGTGAACGAGTCGTAGTTATCGATGAGCAGAATCACGTCTCGTCCTTCAAAGCCCCGCTTCCGCCATCGTCAGAGCCTGCAGCAGGGCCTTGGCCTTGTCGCGGGTTTCTTCGTACTCCGCGGCGGCATTCGAGTCGGCGACGATGCCGGCCCCGGCCTGGATGCGGGCCCGCCCGTGTCTGATCGTGATCGTGCGGATCGCGATGCAGAAGTCGAGGTTGCCGGCAAAATCGATGTAGCCGATGGCCCCACCGTAAATGTCGCGACGGGTCGGCTCGAGCTCAGCCAGAATCTGCATCGCCCGAATCTTCGGCGCGCCAGACACCGTGCCGGCCGGAAAGCAGGCGACCAGCGCGTCGAGGTGGTCGCGATCTTCAGCGAGCACACCGTCGACCGTCGACACCAGGTGCATGACGTGAGAGTAACGCTCGAGGGCCATGTATTGCGGGACGCGCACGGACCCGAACTCGCACACGCGTCCGAGATCGTTGCGTCCCAGGTCGACCAGCATGACGTGTTCGGATCGCTCCTTCTCGTTCCGTTTCAATTCTTCGGCCAGCCGTAGATCCTCGTCGTCGGTCATCCCTCGGGGCCGGGTGCCGGCGATGGGGTGTGTTTCAACGTGCCGTGCCTCGACCCGCACCAGCATTTCGGGGCTGGAGCCGACGATCGCCAGCTCTCCCATCCGCATGAAATACATGTAGGGCGACGGGTTGACGTGGCGTAGCGCCCGATAGATGGTGAACGGATCCGCGATGACGTCTGCCTCGAGCCGCTGGGAGAGGACGGCCTGGTAGATGTCGCCCGCGGCAATGCGGTCCTTGATCGTCCGGACACCCGCTTCGAAGGTTTCCCTGGTGAGGTTCGAGGTGAACGCCGGGGCCGCGGCGGCCGGGCGCTCCGGCTGGGAGAGGCCTCGCTCCAACTCGCGTTCGAGGAAATCGATTTTCGCGCATGCGAACTGGTAGAGTGCGCCGAGGTCCTCGTCGGCCGTCACGCGCGCGTTGGCGATGATGAGGATCCGGTGCTTCACGTGATCGAATGCGAGCACGGTGTCGAACAGCATGAATCCGGCGTCGTCGTCGGTGTCGGCTCCCGTCCATCCGGCGCGTGCCCAGGCATCCGCGAGTGCCGGCTCGAACACCGGGCTGGCGTCGTAACCCATGTAGCCGACGGCGCCCCCCGTCAGCCGTGGCAGCCCCGGGACGAAGGGCGCGCGGAACTCGGCCATCAGACGCCGCATGACGTCGACGAAGGGTTCGTCACTCGACGTGGTGACGCCGGACCGATCGATCACCGTCTGGCGTCCGCGGGCCCGTAGCACCAGGAACGGGTCCTTGCCGAGAAACGAATAGCGTGCGACCTGTTCGCCTCCTTCCACCGACTCGAACAGGAACGCGTAGTCGGAATGCTCGGCGATCTTGATGAAGGCGGAGACCGGGGTCAACAGATCAGCCATGATCTCGCGCACGACCGGCACGAACGTACCCCGACGGGCGAGATCGACGAACTCTTCGAAAGACGTTTGCTTCACGAACGGGCTCCCGTTTTCCAGCCGGACGCGGCGTCAGCCGCGTCACGGAACAATCCGGACGGCGGCGCCGCACCGGTCCACATTTCGAACTGACGTTCGGCCTGCGCGATCAACATCTCGATCCCGCCGATCGTCCAGCACCCCGCGGCACGTGCCTGGGTCAGGAGCGGCGTCTCGGCGGGGGCGTACACGAGGTCGAACACGATCTCTCCATCGAGACGCACCCCGGTCATCGGGCTCTCGTCACCGGGGCCGCTGCCACTCGAGGTCGCATTGACGAGGACGTCCCAGGATCCTGGCGCCGGCGGGAACGTGCCGGTGCGGACGCCAACGAGCGCCGCCACGGTTTTCGCCTGCGAGACCCGGCGTGCGTAGATCCGGACCTCAGCCCCCGCGCGCTTCAACGCGACGGCCACGGCGCGAGCGGCGCCGCCGGCGCCGAGCACAGCGGCGCGGGTGCCCCGAAGGGCCATTCGCCCTTTCAGCGGCGCGAGGAACCCGGCCACGTCGGTGTTCGCGCCGATCCAACGCCCCTGACGAACCACGAGCGTGTTCATCGCGCCGACCTCGGTTGCCAGTGGGTCTCGTTGGTCGACGTGGTCCATCATGGCGACCTTCAGCGGGGCGGTGACGCTGGCGCCGCGGATCTGCATGGCTCGCGCGAAGGCCACGAAGTCCGTGACGTCCCTGGCATCGAGCGCGACGTAGGCGGCATTTAGGCCGAGGTGCGCAAAACCGGCATTGTGCATCGCCGGCGACAGCGAGTGCGCGATCGGCGAGCCGGCCACCGCGTAGAGGTCGGCGTCCGGGCGAATCTCCCGGAAGTGGAACTGCCCGAGCATGCGCGCGGCGGGAATCTGCCCGGGTGCGATGCCGTCCCCGGCGTAGGTCCAGCGATTCTTCAGTCGCGCGGCGAGCACTCGCGTGTGGGCGCCGTGCGGGCCCATGGCGACCAGCACGTGATGCTGCCCATCGGCGGACGGATCGGTCCGCGTCGCGAAGTCGAAAATCGGCAGGGTGTCGGTCAGCGATTGCACTTCGGCTGCGAACTTGAGCACCTCAGCCCCGCTCGATCGGAGCGCGCGCATATTCTCGGCGAGGTCCAGCGGTTGCCCGCCGAAGAGATGCGTCGACGCGATCACCCCCCGACCGCGTCGTTGCTGCACCAGCTCGGCTGCAAACTCTGCGCGCAGCTCGACGTCCACGAATTCCGCCCCCGGGGTTGCCGCGTCGCTCAGTAATCGTCGACGTTCGGCTTTGTATTATTCTAACAGGCGTCCCTACG
>JACDBQ010000411.1 GCA_013694845.1 Acidobacteriota bacterium | reverse complement strand
GGATGCGGGATGCGGGATGCGGGATGGGTTCTTGCTGTTGAGAAAGCGTCGGGCAGGTATTGGCTGAAAGTACGCAGATTGTTTCATCTACGAGCAGCACGACGGCTGCAGAATCGGCTGTGATGCGATGTCCTCAATTCTTTCGTTCCGCGATCTCGAGGTGTGGCAGCTGGGAATTGACCTGGTCGTCGACGTCTACCAAGCCACTGAAGCATTTCCTGTAGCCGAGCGATACGGACTCACGTCGCAGATGCGTCGAGCCGCGGTTTCGATTCCCGCGAACGTTGCCGAAGGCCATGCGAGACGGAGCGATGGCGCCTACCTGAATCACATCCGCATCGCCCTCAGCTCTCAGGCCGAACTCGCCACCCAGATCGAGGTCGCGAGCAGACTCGATTTCCTGAGCAGAGATCGAGCGGAACCTCTGCTAGCCGCAATCGACCGCCTCCGCCAAATGCTCCACGGTCTCCGGCGCTCGCTGGAACGCCGAAGACAAACCGCGTCCGCTTTAAGTTAGGCGTGCACCCTGATCCTGGTGGAGACCTGCTCCCAGCGGCCCGCGCATCCCGCATCCCGCATCCCGCATCCCGCCCTAGCGGTAGCTCGGAATAAACGTCACCGGACGCTCGGCGGTGAGCTCGCGCGTGAACAGGTCCGTGCGAGCGAAGCCGTCCATGTCGCGCGCCACCGGAAGACCGAAGAAGTAGAGCAGCGTGGGCGTGACATCGACGATCGAGCCGCGCTGGGAACGGCCTGGCTGCACGACGTTACCGTATGCGATCAGGAAACCATCGGGGGCACGCTCGTGCGTGCCGCTGAAATCCGGATCGCGCAGCACGCGCGCGAACAGTTTCTTCGCCGGGTTGACCGGCTGCATCCCGAAGCCGGAAACGACGAAGAGCAGGTCGCCGGCCGTCATCCCGGTCAGTGCGGCACCGATCTCACCGTCGACGAAGGCATAGTAGCGGTCCACCAGCTGCCCCAGCCGTCGCCGATCGTCCTCGGTGATACTACGGGAGGCGCGCGGCTGCGCGTAGCGCAGATAGTAGTGCCCGACCGTGTCCAGCCCGGTGTAGCGCAAGGCGAAGAGCCGCGGATCGCGCTCGACGCGGAGGGCGCGCCCGACGCGGGCGTAGAGCAGATCATGCTCGAGAGCAGACGATTCCGGACCGTTGGGTGTGAACCCGCTGGCAAGCACCGCGTCCGGCCCGGCGTACGCCGGGTTCATCGAAATCGACTGCACCGTGCGCAACACCGCCTTCGGAAACCCCGCCCGATCGTACTCACCGATCGACGTCGCGACCTGGTGCAACCGGTCGCTGATCATGAACCCGGCGGAGGGCTCGGTCGGATGAGTCAGCGGCCAGCGGACGATGCCCGAGGTGAGCCCCTCGTCCGAGAGGATCCCCCACAGCGGGGTGGCGCCCCATGCGTCCGATGCCAGCGGCTGGTCACGCACGAAGCCGAGGGTGACCAGCGCGTGCGACAGACAATGATCGGGCAACAGGTCGATGCCCCGACGATCGCGGAGGGCATAGTACCGGGCCGCGGAACGGACGCCATTGGCCGCTGGATACATGCCGGTCGCGACCGCGGCCCAGACCGGATTGGGCTGGGTCGGACGGATCGTCGCCAGGTCGATCACCGCCCCGCCGTCCAGCAGCCGGCTGAAATTCGGCAGGCGGCCCTCGGCCGCGCGCGGCCAGATGTGCTCGAGCGATGCGCCGTCCAGCAACAGCAGCGTCACGCGCGGTCCATCGGCTGAAGGCGATGCCGCGGCGCGCGGATCGAGCCACGGGGACGGTTCGTCGCGCGGCGGCGAGCCCGGACCCCGCGCCGCGATCGGCAAAGCCATCGACCCCACGACGGCGATCGAGAACAGCCAGGCGCCTACACGACTGCCTCGGCGGCCGAAGGAGTAGTGAGCCACGGCGATGGCGAGCAGCAGAATCGCCGAGACCGTGGTCGCGATCGCGCCGGCGGTCATGCGCCATGCCGCCACCTCGCCGATCGCCGGAGCGAAGCCGCGCAGGTTGAGCCACATCAGCGCCGCGGCGGCGGCCGACATCACCGCACCCAGCCAGGCGAGGAGCCGCACGCTGATCCATCCCGGCGAGAGCATACCCATCGCGAAGAATTCTCGCGCCATGAGAACCACGTAGAACGCCACCGCGAAGTGCACGCCGTACAACAGGCCCAGTGTGACGAACCACCACCATGGCGTCGCCGACAGCAGCGGCACCGCAGGGTTCAGCTGCAGCACGAGGATCGTCAAGTATGCCGCACCGAGCGCGCCCGCAAGCAGCGAGTTGGTGAGCATGCGGAGGAACCGCATGTCGCCAAGTGTATACTTCGGCCCATGCCCGTCGACGTCGACGCCGCAGTGATCAGCAACACGCGGCTGTCGGATGATTACAGCGTGCTCGCGCTCGCCGCACCCGCCATCGCTACCCACGCGCTCCCCGGTCAGTTCGTGATGCTGAAGACATCGCGCGGCAGGGATCCCCTGCTGCGGCGTCCGTTCTCGATCTTCCAGATCCTTCGTCACGACGACGGCTCGCCGCGTGGCGTGACCGTCTTCAACAAGCGGATCGGCAAAGGCACCAGCCTCCTCTACGATGTCGAGGCCGGCGCGCGGCTGGAATGCCTGGGCCCGCTTGGACGTCCCTTCGATCCGGTCGACCCCCCGGTGCTGGCGTGGATGGTGGCGGGAGGCGTGGGCCTGGCGCCATTCGTCACGCTCGCCGAAGCGCTCATCGCCAGAGGTACGGCAGTGACGCTGTTCTATGGAGCGCGACGCGCGGCCGACCTCCATTGCGCGCCCATCTTCGAGCGCCTCGGCGTGTCGATCGCCGTCTCGACCGAAGATGGCAGCCGCGGTACGCCCGGCCTGATCACCGCGCCGCTGAGCACCGCACTGTCCGCCATCCCCGCGTCACAACCGCTCCGGCTCTATGTTTGCGGTCCGACGCCCATGATGCGCGCCGTCGCGGGAGTCGCTGCATCCCACGGACGGCCGTGCGACGTGTCTCTCGAACAAGTCATGGGGTGCGGCCTCGGCGGCTGTTACAGCTGCGTCGTGCCCGCGCGGGATGCCGGCGGCGTGCCCCACCACACCCGGTCCTGCATCGACGGTCCCGTCTTCGACGCCACCCGCATCGTCTGGGAAGCGCTGGTCCACTGAACATGGACCTGTCCGTTGCGATCGGGTCGCTCAGGATCCCGAATCCCCTGATCGCCGCCAGCGGATGCTTCGGCTATGGCGTCGAATACGCTGACTCGGTGGACCTGTCGTCGCTTGGCGGAGTCGCGGTCAAGGGTCTGTTTCTCGCGCCGCGCGAGGGACATGTACCGCCGCGAATCGTCGAGACCCCGTCGGGCATGCTGAATGCGATCGGCCTGCAGGGCATCGGCGTCCACCGGTTCATCGACGAGAAGTTGCCGGAGTTGCGAGAGCGGAAGGCGACCGTCTTCGTGAATATCTGCGGAACGACGATTGACGAATACGTGGAGCTGGCTCGAATCCTGTCGGACGCCGACGGGGTTCATGCCATCGAGCTGAATATCTCGTGCCCGAACATCAAGGAAGGCGGGATTACGTTCGGCTGTTCGTTGCCCGGCACGCACAACGTGGTCAGTGCCGTGCGCAGGGCGACGCGCCTGCCGGTGATCCCGAAGCTCACGCCGAACGTCACGGACGTAGCGTCATTCGCCCGCGCGGCCGAAGAAGCGGGCGCCGACGCCATCTCGCTGGTCAACACGTTCCTGGCGATGGCCATCGACGTCGAGACCCGGCGGCCGAAGCTGACCAACATCGTGGGCGGTCTGAGCGGGCCGGCCATCAGACCGATCGCGGTGCGGATGGTGTACGAATGCCGCCAGGCGGTGAAACTGCCGATCATCGGCATGGGAGGTATCGCCACTGCCGAGGACGTCCTCGAATTCATGATCGCCGGCGCAACCGCCGTGCAGGTCGGAACGGCAAGCTTCGTCGACCCGTTCATCTGGACGAAGCTGCTCGACGGCATTCGCGCCTACATGCGGAGGCACCGGATCGAGACACTCTCCGACCTGACAGGCACGCTGGACACGACGGCCAGGCACAAGGCGTGGATCAGCTCCTAGTCGCACTCGACGTCGACAGCGCCGACCGTGCGTTGAAGCTGGCCGAGCATCTTCGCGGTGCCGTCGGCGGCTACAAGGTGGGCAAGCGGCTCTTCACACTCGAAGGCCCCTCGATCGTGCGCGCGCTTGTCGAACGCGGCGACCGCGTCTTCCTGGACCTGAAATTTCACGATATCCCCAATACCGTGGCGACGGCTGTCGCTGCGGCGACCAGCCTGGGCGTGTGGATGATCAACGTTCACGCCTCCGGCGGACGGAAGATGATGGAGGCCGCCCGGGATGCAGCGGCCAGGGCGGCTGCGGGTCGCGCCGCGCCTCTGGTGATCGGCGTCACCGTCCTGACCAGCATGAACGCCCAGGCCCTGGCTGAAGTCGGCATCGCAGCGCCGGTGATGGATCACGTCCTCCGGCTGGCCAGCCTCGCGCAGGAGGCGGGCCTGGACGGTGTCGTCGCGTCTCCTCAGGAGACGGCAGCGATCCGGATGGCATGCGGCGGTGATTTCACGATCGTGACGCCGGGGATCCGCGGCGGCGCGGCGGTGGTGTCGGCGACCGATGACCAGGAGCGAACGATGACGGCCCCGGAGGCCATCGCGGCCGGCGCAAACTACATCGTCGTCGGCCGGCCGATCATCGCGGCCGAGGACCCGCGGGGGGCGGCTCTGAAGCTCAGGACTCAGAACGAGGAGATCAGAACGAAAACCTGAAGCTCAAACTTGGCAACCTGCCCTTGGCAACCGTGCCGCCTTGTTCTCTGTTTGTTGTTCTTGTTCTTTGTTTCTGAGTTTCCAGATCTCTACTTCGCTGTGATGATGAAGTGCCCGCGACGGTTCTGTTGCCAGCAGCCGTCGGTCTCTTCGCTGCAGAACGGCTGTTCTTCGCCCTTGCTGACGATCGTCATCCGATCTGTGCCAAGGCCCAGGCTGACCAGGTAGTCGCGCACGGCGTCGGCGCGGCGCTCGGCCAGCGCGAGGTTGTACTCGTTGGTGCCGCGCGAATCGGCGTGCCCTTCGATCATGATCTTCGTGCTCGTCCAGCGCTTGAGCCACTGGAGATTCTTCTGCAGGCCGGCGCGGCCCTCTTCCGAGAGGTCGACGGCGTCGTACCCGAAATAGACATCGGCCAGCGGTTTCTGCGCGTTCAGCTCCTCGAGCGTCGTCTTCGCGAACACCTCGTCTTCAGTGGGGGCGGACGGCTGCGGCGCCGGGGGGGCCGGAGGGGGTGGAGGCGGTGTCGTTGGCTTGGTGGTCTCGACCGGCGGCGGTGGTGGGCCCGGTGCCGGCGGCACCACCTTCTTGTTCGCGCATGCGCCAGCGGTCAACGAAACCAGGAGCATCAAGGCGGCACACGAGGCAAAACGTTTCATCGTCTACTCTCTCCTGCGAGCTGGCGGCTGGTCACGGGATAGAATCCCACCTGGCCGATGAATCTGGCTCGCTGTCAGTCTATCGGATAATCCCGGTCGTACGAATAGCCTGAAGACAGGATCTCGTGACAAATCAGATGGACCGCTTGCTGGACGCGACCGCCCGAGCGGAGCGCGATCACTTCTGGTTTCGCGGGTTTCGACGGTTTGTCCGACCGTTGCTGGTCCAGGCCGCCGGGGGCCGCTCCGACCTGTTCACGCTCGACTGCGGATGCGGCACGGGCCACAATCTCGGGCTCCTGCGCGACTTCGGGCGGGCGGCGGGAATCGACATCACCTTGTCCGGGCTGAAGCATGCGGCCGCGCGCGGAGAGCGGCAGGTGGTGCAGGCCTCTGCCGGCCGTCTTCCGTTTCCAGCCGGCCTTTTCGACCTGGTGACGTCGTTCGACGTCATTTACGGCCTACCCGATGACGTGGAGCGGGCCGCGGTAGCCGAGATGTCGCGCGTCCTGAAGCCAGGGGGGCACCTGGTGCTGAATGTCGCCGCCCTGCCGATGCTCCGCGGCAACCATTCCGTTCTCGGCGGCGAGATACGGCGCTATACCAGACCAGGGTTACGCACCCTGCTGCAGGGCGGCGGATTTCATATCAAACGACTCACCTACACCAATGCCAGCACGCTGCCGATCGTCGCCGCCGTCCGCGCCGCACAGCGTTTCAGAGGCCACCAGGAGTCCGCTGTCGAAATCAGCGTTCCCGCGCCGCTGGTGAACGCCGCGCTCAGCAGCGTTTTGGCGGTCGAATCGCTGGCTCTGAGAGTCTTCGACATGCCGGCGGGCAGTTCCCTGCTCTGCCTCGCGCAGAAACCCGTCAGTTGATTTCGATCGAGTAGACACGCAGGGCGAGCTGTCGCTGGTCTCCCCCACCCGCGACGAAAGACCTGTCGCTCTCGATCACTACCGCCTCGCTTCCAGCCTCCAGCAGGTGGGCGGGGATCTTGACGTCCCAGGTGAAGTCGGCGGACGGGGACAGCTGCGACACGATCCGGCCTCCGACCGTCACCCGCAGCGCCGGTGGGGTGTCGAAATAGCGGAGAGGCGACTCGGCCGAAATCCGCAATGACACGTCTCGACCCACCGACCGGACCCAGAGGGTCGCTCGATCGCTCATCCAGCGCCACGTGCGCCCTGTCGTGGGGTTGTACTCAGGCTCCTGCCATCCCTCCACGACGCCGGTCATCGGGACGCCCTCGGCCTGCAGGTCGAATTGCTCGAGCCCGACACGAATGCCATCTGCCGCGCCGGCGGATGCCGTTATCTCGAGAGGAACGTAGCGGCCGCGCCCGGCCAGTGTTCCGGCTGGCAGCGCCAGCGTCTCGAAGAAGAATCCTGGAGCGGCTGCGAAGGAGTGGATCACGCGCCCGTCGAGACTGAGCGCGATGCGCGCCGGGGGCGCGCCCGCAAGCCCCAGGTTGCGTCCTCCCAGCATCAGCGTCGTCGCATCAGAACGGGTCCGTATCCAGGCGATCGAAGGCCGCCGATGCGGGCCCGCGCCGAGCCGCTCGGTCTCACCGGCGACTTCGGCCGTGACAGCCCAGCCCTCGTCCAGCATCCATCCCGGCGGCCGGAGGACGACCAGCCGTGCCTCTCCCGGTCGAACGCCGCCAACGAGGGGGACCTCCGGGAAGCCCCACTCGTAGACGCCCCTCGGCTCCCTTGAACGAACGTCCAGTCGAGCGAGGTCCGAACGGCGCGGGTCAGCGATGAAATTCAGCGTCGCGTCCGATTCACGCCAGCGCCCTACCAGCCCGGAGATCTCCCGCCCGTGCACGGCCCGCATCACCCGTCCGGATGCGTTGTCGTGATACCACTGCTCCGACCGCAACATCACCGCGTGCATGGCGATCGCGCGGTCGCCCTCGTGGGCGGCCAGTGCGTCCTGCAGCGCGCGAACCGCGGGGACTGGCCGCCGGCCATAACTACCCATCGCCGGCAGCGTCACGGCCAGTGACCAGATCGCGAGGACGGCGGCGCCCGCATGGACGGCGTAGCGTCCGGCACCACCAAGTGCATAGACGCACAGGAAGGCCGCGAAAATTACCAGCGGCAGCGCGTACCGCGTGGTCAGCGTCTCCTGAAACAGGAGATGGAAGATCGCGTAGGGAACGAACGCCACAAGTAATGTCGCGAGGGAACCGGGCGCCCGCCGGACCATCCTCAGTGCACCGGCGACCGCGATCCCGACCACGGTCGCGCCGGCTGCGAGCCCACCCCAGGGCCACAGGAACGTGTAGCTGGCGGCGTCGATCGCCACGCGCGCCGTACGCGTGGTCCACAGCATGACCACGCCACTGAAATCTTCGCCGGCCTGGTTGCCGAGCGCGACCAGGTACGCTTCGAACCCGCCGCTCGCGATCAGCAGCGGGACGGCCCACAGGAGCGCGCCTGACGCGAGCGCGGCGAGCGCGACGAGCCGGTTGCGCGCTCGGATCCCAGACCCTGGTACGATCAGCGCGAGCCCCAGCAGCGGAAAGGTCAGCACGAGACTCTGGGAGCGGAGGCCGATCGCCACCCCCGCGATGAAAGCCCCCGTGATCAGGGCTCGCGAGGCACCCGGTTCGGCCGGCCGTCTGAGGATGACCCTGACCAGCAGCGCCTGCGCGGCGACCACCATGGCCAGGCCGGTGACGTCGCTCAGCGGACGAAGCGCGTTGAACCAGACGAGCGGCGACACGACGGTGACGATCGCACCCCACACCGCGACGGTCTGGTCGCGGGCCAGATCCCGGTACAGAGTGAACAGCAGCGGAAGAAGCAGTGCCCCCGAGATCGCACTCCACACCGCGAGGCCCCGGACTTCCGGGGCCGCTACGCCGGTCATTGCCAGCGCAGCGGTCGACAGTTTGGCGGCGGCGATGAATACCGGGTAGCCGGGAGGATGCGGCTGATGGTTGGACACGTCGAAATCGCGAACGCCCAGCGCGAAGTTGATGGCGTCGATATCCTCGAGCGTGACCGGCAGGTACGCGAGGTGGGCCAGGAGGACGATCGGCGCCAGCGCGAGGAGCGCCCTGGGCACGGATCAGACGGGACGCAGGCGCAGCGCGTCGTTCAGGCTGCCGAGGCGATAGCCCCGCAAGTCGATCGTCACGTGGGAGTAGCCGAGGGCCCGCAGTTCACGGTCGATCGTTTCGGCCAGGTCCGGTTCGATGGCGCGGGCGATCTCGTCACGCCCGAGCTCGAGCCGCGCGATGTCCCCGTGGTGTCTCACCCGGCAGATGCGGAAGCCCAGCTCGCGCAACACCGATTCAGCCTTCTCGATCGTGCGCAGCTTCTCGTCGGTGACTTCGTCGTGATACGGGATGCGCGAGGAAAGGCATGCGGACGCGGGTTCATCCCACGTCGGCAGCCCCGCTCGATGGGACAATTCGCGGATCTCCGCTTTCGTCAGACCCGCGGACTCCAGCGGGCTCAGCACCCCGAACTCGCGCGCCGCCTGCCGCCCGGGCCGGTAGTCTCCGCGATCGTCGGCGTTGCTCCCGTCGACGATCGTGGGAATGCCGCGCTCGCGGGCGATGGCCGACAGGTGCGTGTAGAGCTCGGTCTTGCAGAAGTAGCAGCGGTTCGCCGGATTGGCCCGATACTCCGGCCGCGACATCTCGTCGGTCCGGATGATTTCATGCTGGAAGCCGAACTCACGTGCGACCCGTACCGCCATCTGGCGGTGCCTCTCCGGGTAGCTCGGGCTGTCGGCCGTGATGCACAGGGCGCTGCCGCCAAGCGCGCGGGTGGCCGCGTAGGCGAGATACGCGCTGTCGACGCCGCCGCTGTAGGCCACGATGAGGGCAGGCAGTTCGGCGAGGGACCGGTAGAGCGCGGCCTCCCGGCCCTCGAGGTCGCCAGTCTGTCACCGCTGGAGCTCGAAGCGGCCGACGACGACGACGATGACGACGACGATGATGATGACGAGGTCGAAGAAGTGGACGGCGAAATCGAAGACGCCGAAGCCGACGACGACAAAGACAAAGAGGACTGGGA
>JACDBQ010000393.1 GCA_013694845.1 Acidobacteriota bacterium | reverse complement strand
GTCCGTCTGCACGTCGCACGTCGCACGTCGCACATCGCACGTCGCACGTCGCACATCGCACATCGCACGTCGCACGTACTACATGCTCAACTCGCCGCAAACGGCCGGCTGACGACGACCGCGGCGGAGTCACCGGTGGCTGCCCTGACCTGCAGCGCAGTCCCGGGCTCCAGGAAATCGCGGTGGACGTAGGCCAGCGCGATCCGCTTCCCGAGACGAGGCGAATCGACGGCACTGGTGAGGCGCCCAACCTCGCGGTCGCCGGCAAGAACCTGATCGCCCTGCGTCCCGGCACCGCCAAGCACCAGTCCGACCAGCTTTTTCGCGACCCGTCCGCCGCCGCGGTGCAGGACGCGGACGATCACTTCCTGACCGACGTAACAACCCTTCGTCAGGCTGATCGCGCGATCCTCGATGCCCGCCTCGAGTGGGATCGTGGTGGCATCCATGTCCACGAGGAACCGTGGGATACCCGCTTCGATCCGGGTGACCTCCGCAGTGTCGGCATCGACAACCACGGCTCCGGCGCGCTCCAGCGCGGACGCGAGCGCCTCGGCGCGTTCACTCGCCACGATCAGGTCCAGCCCATCGATCCCGATGTCTGAGCTCGGAAGGATGAACAAGGGCGCAGTGGATGGATCGACCGCCGCAAGACCTGCAATCTGCGCGGCGTCAGGACCATAGACACCGAGCTGCACGAGCGCGTCGGTGGCGTTCTCGACGGCAACGTCCTCGGTGATCACGAACCGGTCGAGATGTTCGGCGACGGCCGGAGCGACCTCGCGTTCGAGGTCCAGCAGGATCCTGTCGCCAAGCTCGAAGACCCGCATGTCGGAGATCATCCGTCCCTGCGCGGTCAACAGCGTCGCATAGCACCAATCACCGGTGCCGAGACCGAGGACATCGTTCGACAGGAGCCCGTGAAGATAGGCCTTCCGGTCCGCGCCCCGAAGCAGAATCCGGCCGCGGCTGGCTCGACGCACGAGCCCGGCGTGCTGGTGGAGTGCGCGGTATTGGTCGGGCGAAACCACCGGCGGCGCTGATATCCTCACTGCATGCTCCTCACCCGTTATTGTACCGCCGCACTTCTTTGCGCCGTACTCGGCGCAGCCACGGTATCGGGGCAGGCGCAAGGCGCCGCACCGGCCGACGGACGAGCGGAGTTCCTCGTCTTTGTCGGCGGGCGCCAGATCGGGCAAGAACAGGTGCACGTGGCGAAGTCCGGCGGCAACTGGATCATCACGGCGACCGGGCAACTGGCCGCACCGGCTGAGATCAGCACCAATCGCTTCGAGATGAAGTACACGTCCGATTGGCAGCCGCTGGAACTGCATGTCGACGCCACGCTCGGCGGAAAGCGGCTGACCCTCGCAACGTCATTTGGCATGACCACGGCGATCAACGAGATCACCCAGGGAGGCACCACCAACGCGAAGACCGACCAGATCTCGGCGCGTGCGATCGTCCTGCCCAACAACTTCTTCGGCGCGTACGAGGCGATGGCCGCGCGGCTCGCGTCCGCAACCCCGGGCACGGAGCTGCCGGTCTACGTCGCGCCCCAGGCAGAGATCAAAGTGGTCGTCAGGGTGGTCAGCCAGGAGGACGTCAAGTCCCCGGCGGGGACGATCGCACTTCGCAAATTCGAGATGGTCTTCCAGAATCCGGACGGGCCTCTCACTGCCAGTGTCACGACCGACGCGAAAAACCGGCTGGCGCGAGTCGACATCCCAGCCGCCGGCCTCAGTGTGGTGCGTTCGGACCTCGCCACCGTCTCCTCGCGTCCGCTGACGTCCCGCAATCCCACCGACACGGATGTAACGATTCCCGTGCTCGGCTTCAGTCTCGCCGGGACCATCACGACCCCGCCCCAGGTCGCCGGCCGGCTCCGCCATCCGGCGATCGTGCTCGTCGCAGGATCGGGACCCGTCGACCGGGATGCGAACGTGGCAGGGATTCCGATCTTCACTCAGCTCGCGGGCGCGATGGCGGCTCGCGGCTTCCTCGTCCTGCGCTATGACAAGCGGGCGGTCGGGCAGAGCGGCGGGCGCGACGAGCGGGCCACGATCGAAGACTATGCCGAGGACGTGATCGCGGCGGTCAAATGGCTGCGCAAACGGAAGGACGTCGACCCGACCCGCGTCACCGTCGCCGGCCACAGCGAAGGCGGAGCTGTCGGGATGATTGCCGCCTCGCGCGAAGATGATATTGCTTCCCTCGTGCTCATTGCCGCGCCGGGGACCCGCGGGTCAGCCCTCGTCCTCGAACAGCAGCAGCACGGACTGGATCTGCTGAACGCCACGGCCGCGGAACGGAAGGAGAAAGTCGACATCCAGCAGAGGATCCAGACGGCCGTGCTCACCGGGGTCGGGTGGGAAGGGCTGCCGCCGGAGTACCGGAAAGCAGCCGATACTCCGTGGTTCCGTAGCTTCCTCGACTACGACCCGGCTCGCGTCATGGAGCGCATCCGCCAGCCGATCCTGATCGTTCAGGGTGATCTCGACAAACAAGTCGTCCCTCACCACGCCGACAAACTGGCCGAGCTCGCGCGCGCCCGAAAACGGAAAGCCCCGGTCGACGTAGTCCATCTGCCGGGACTGAATCACCTCCTGGTCCCCGCGACGACGGGCAACGTCGCGGAGTACCCCACGCTCAAGGACAAAAAAATCGCGACCGAAGTTCCGGCGAAGATGGCGAGCTTTCTCAATGCGAGGTAGCTCTCAGCTGTCAGCCGTCAGCCATCAGCTTCCAATCCCAGCGTCCTGCTGTGAGCCAGCTTCGCTGGTCCTATCAAGCGCTCACCGACACCCGGTCCGCTGAAAGCTGAAACCTAAGAGCTGGAAAGCTGTCAGCTGAGAGCTGTCAGCTATTTCTGGGCCGGCTTCAACTCGATGGTGCCGGCCAACTTGTTGGTGGCGTGCCGTCCGCACCCGACGATGCTCACCGTGCCGTTCGCCGGACCCATCTTCGGCGGCACCTCGATGTTCATCGCGATCTGCCTTTCGCACTTGCGCTGAACCATCAGGAACGGGAAGTCCAGCATCAACTCCCGCTTTCACGGTCCCCGCGACCTTCCCCGTGATCTCGCCCGGCTGGGTGATGTGCATGCCGCCGGTAACTTTCCCGGCTGCGATCGCGAGGTCCATCTTGCCGGTATGCGCGGTGCCGTCGGCGTTGACGGACACATCGTAGGTCACACTGTTCGCTGCTGCCGGCTTCTTCGTCTGCGCTGCGACCGGCGTCAAAGCCACCGCCATCAGAACGACTGCTGCTGTCCACTGCTCGAGCATCGAATCCCTCCTGGCACAAAGACGAGAAGGCGGTCGCGGAGGTTGCCTCAGACCTCCCTCAGGTATCGAAATAGGCGGGTCTGAAGGGCCTGCGCTACACTCTGCGCATGAAAGTCGGGATTCCTCGTGAGACTTGGCCCGGCGAAACGCGGGTGGCGGTGATCCCTGCGTCCGTCCCAGCGCTGACCAAAGCAGGTCTCGAGGTCGTCGTCGAACAAGGCGCCGGTAATGCGGCCGGGTTCCTGGACGACGCCTACCAGGCGCAAGGGGCGACGATCGCATCCCGGTCCACCGTCTTCCAGAGCGACGTGATCCTCCAGGTGCGTTCGGATCCTGGTGACAGCGGCTCGCTTCGAGCGGGCCAGACCGCGATCGGTTTTGCCGATCCCCTGGGCTCACCCGCCAACATCGCCAGTCTCGCCGGTTCCGGCGTCACCCTTCTCTCGATGGAGCTCATGCCGCGCATCACCCGGGCACAGAGCATGGACGCGCTGTCGTCGATGGCGACGATCGCCGGCTACAAGGGTGTGCTGCTGGCGGCGGTGGCGCTTCCGCGCATGTTCCCGATGCTGATGACAGCGGCCGGCACCGTGAGCCCGGCGCGGGTCTTCATCATGGGCGCTGGCGTGGCAGGTCTCCAGGCCATCGCAGTCGCCAGGCGTCTTGGCGCCAAGGTCGAAGCCTATGACGTCCGCCCCGCGGTCAAGGAACAGGTCCAGAGTCTGGGAGCCAAGTTCGTCGAGCTGCCGATCGAGTCGCAGGACGCCGAAGACAAGGGGGGCTACGCCGTGGCCCAGGACGAGAACTTCTACCGGCGTCAACGCGAAATGATGCTCAAGATCGTCGCGGCGAGCGACGTGGTCATCACGACGGCGCTCATCCCGGGCCGTCCGGCGCCGACACTGCTCACGGTAGAGA
>JACDBQ010000355.1 GCA_013694845.1 Acidobacteriota bacterium | reverse complement strand
GGTCCCAGTTCATAGTGGACCCCGAGCTGCGGCGTTTCGGTGAAGGGGTTGAATCGCTGCAGCGTCGCGCCGGAGTTCTGATTGGACGCGGTGAACACCGTCTCGTTACCCGAGCTGTCCTGCCCCGCCCGGTTGAACAAGTTGTTGACAACGAAACGCGCAAACCACGCGCCGTCGTCCCCTCGGCCGATCGGCGGTTGTAATTGACGGCCCCGATGCCGCCTTTGGCCTCGACGTCAGCGACGGCTTCTACACCGGACAGGGGCACGACGCACAGCTGCAGGCAGCAGGGCACTATGTTTGCTCGCGGTTCCGTTCAGCGACATGATGTTCTCAAACATGCAACATTCTGAGGTCCGCGGCTCGGCGGGCTTCGGAATCCGGAATTCATTGTTCAAGAAACCGCACGGGAGAGGGAGGACGACGTGATCCGATGGATGGCGAGACTGACGCTGAGCTTGGCTTTCGTTGCTGCCGGAGCCAGTCTCGCGACCGCTCAACAGGGAACGGCCGAAGTCCGTGGGCAGGTGGTGGATCCGCAGGGCGGGGTCCTGCCGGGCGTCACGGTCTCGGTCAGAAACCAGGGCACGGGATTTGTTCGCGATACGGTGACCAGCGCCGAAGGAGTGTATTTCGCGTCAGGGCTCGTGCCGGGCGTTTATGAGATTGCCGCAGAGCTCCAGGGCTTCAAACGATTCAGCCGGCGCGACATCACCCTCGAAATCGGGAAAACCGCGACGGTCGACGTCAGGCTCGACGTCGGCTCGCTCGCGCAAACGATCACCGTGACCGGCGAATCGCCCCTCGTCGACGTCACTTCCAAGGAAGTCGGCGGTAACATCACCGCCCGGGAGCTCGTCGAACTGCCGTCGATCAACCGCAACTTCATAGGCTTCATCGGCCTCCTGCCTGGCATCGTCCCTAACATCAGCACGGAGTCGTTCGGCAGCGACGCGGTGAGCGTGAATGGCGGCGATCCGCGGAACAACAACTACCTGCTCGATGGGGCGAACAACAACGATGATGTCATCGGGCAGCGGGCGGGCACCCAGGCCCGAACGCCCATCGAGGCCATCCAGGAGTTCCAGGTGCTGACGAGCCAGTTCGATGCGGAGTTCGGCAGAACAACGGGCGCCGTGATCAACGCGGTGACGAAGCAGGGGTCGAACACGCTGCGCGGCAGCGTCTTCGGCTATTTTCAGGACGCCGCACTGACCGAGAGGGATTTCTTTGCGAGGAAGAACAATCTCGAGAAGCCCGATACCGCGCAGCAGCAGTTCGGCGGGACGATCGGCGGGCCGATCGCCCGCGACAAGGCGCATTTTTTCTTCAGCCTGGAGCGCGTCCGCATCGACGAAGGCGTCACGATCAACATTCCAGCGCGTCCGGAATTCAACACCACCACCACCGAGCAGACACGGGTGTGGAATACGATCGTCCGCGCCGACCATCAGCTCACGCCCAACAATACCTATGGCGTGCGGTGGCTGCGCGAACAATCGCCGCAGTTCAATCAGGTCATTGGTGCTGTGACGCTTGCGGCGGCCCGCGAAGAGCAGGACCTCGACCAGACCATCGTCGGGACGTTGAACTCGGTGCTCGGCAATACTCGAGTCAACACGCTGCGGGTGGCGTGGACGCAGGAAGACGTCCTGTTCGGCAACCCATGCTTCAACCAGGGCACGCAGGCCGCCTGCCCGTCGACGCTCAACTACCTGACCTTTACGGATCAGCAGAACTCCACGGCCCAATCCCGCATCAACAACGCCTACCAGATCGAGGACACGTTCTCGTGGTTTTTGCCAGGCCGGCGGGGCGATCACGATATCCGACTTGGTGCCCAGTATCAGTATTCAGACCAGCAGTTCTCCAACCAGGGGAACCTGAACGGCACGTTCACCTTCAGCTCGAATCGCTCGTTCAATGCCGCAGACCCGGGCACGTACCCGGAACGATTCTCGGTCCGCGTGCCCGGTGCCAGCGAATTCAAGCAGCATTCCCAGATCATTTCGGCCTTCGCGCAGGACAAGTGGAAGCTGAACCAGCGGCTGACCCTCAGCCTCGGCGCGCGTTACGACGTGAGCATCAGCCCGGTGTCCACACCGGATCCCCTGGCCTCCGCGCTGTTCTCGCGGACGGGCGTCGCGATGGCGACCGACTACCCGGTGGACGCGAACGACGTTGCCCCCCGGCTGGGCTTTGCCTACGACGTCAGCGGCAATGGACGGTCCGTGATTCGCGGCGGCTACGGCGTGTTCTATGAGACCACTCGGATCGGCACGATCTCCGGTTTCATCACCGGCGGCGTGTTCTCGGACTCGTTCACGGTGAATTTCCCGACGAGCGCGGCGGACCCCGGCCCGTCGCGCGGCCAGTTGCCGACCGAGCCGTTCCTGGCCAATGGCCCCACGATCGACGCCGCACTGCTCGCGCAGCGATTTCCGGCGGGGTCCAGGGTCAAGAATACGGGGACGGTCTCGATTGACAATGCGGACCGCCACACGCCCTACACTCACGAGAGCTCGATCGGCTACGAGCGCCAGCTCTCGAACTACCTGTCGGTCAATGCCGATTACGTCCACGTCTCGGGACGCGACATCCTGCTGACGCGCAACCTGAACCCAGGGATGCGCGTGAACACGACCCGGACAGGAACGGTCGTTCGCCTCAGCTCTGACTTCGCGACATCGGTGAACACGCTCGTCAACGCTGGCAGCACCGAGTACGACGCGCTGCAGCTGATGCTCGAGAAGCGGTTCAGCAGTAACTGGAGCGCCAGAGTCTCCTACACGCTGGCCGATGGACGCGGCGACATCTCGGGAGATGGAACCGACGGCAGCCCGTTCCAGTTGTTGGACGACCTGCGGCTGGACGCCAATCAAGCACCGACCGATTTCACCAGGCGTCACAACTTTGTGTTGAGCGGAACGCTGCTCGTGCCGCGGACCGGCGGCCTCAATGTCAGCGTGGTCGCGCGTGCGCTGAGCGGTCTCCCTTTCAGCATCACCGATTCGTCTACGGACCCCGACCAGAATGGGATTCTGTTCGATCCGCTGCAAGCCGGGAGCTATGCGGGTTCGGGCGAGGAATCGATTACCGTGGAGAACGAGGGCGGTCGCAATGGGGCGCGAGGGCCGGATTTCTTCCAGCTCGATCTGCGGGCGGGCTACAAGGTCCGCATCCTCGGGCAGCGCACCATTGAAGGGTTCGTCGACATCTTCAACGCAACCGATCGCGCCAACTTCGCGAACCCCAGCGGGGACCGTCGCTCGACCGACTTCCTGCGGTTGACCAATCTTCGCGATGGTGGCGTGCCGCGCACACTCCAGTTCGGAGTGCGCTTCGCGTTCTAATCGAGAAGCAGGGCCAACATCCTGGTGGTATCGAGGTCACTCTGACGGCTCCACGCTGGATGGCGACTGCCTGTTCTGGTGCCAAGCGCTCGAGACGACCACCGGGGCCGATCAGGCCCCGGTGGTCGAGATTAGAACCTGAAGCCGAGCGCGAAATAATAGGTGCGCGGAGACTGGTAATCCTCCGCCGACAGCGGAATTCCGAAGTCAGGTCCCAGTTCATAGTGGACCCCGAGCTGCGGCGTTTCGGTGAAGGGGTTGAATCGCTGCAGCGTCGCGCCGGAGTTCTGATTGGACGCGGTGAACACCGTTTCGTTACCCGGGCTGTCCTGCCCCGCCCGGTTGAACACGTTGTTCACAACGAAACGCGCAAACAAGGCGCCGTCGTCCACTCGGCCGATCGGCAGGTTGTAATTGAAGGACAGGTCAGTCGCCCAGATCGTGTCGGTCCTGCGACTGCCGCGCCCGTCGAAGAAGTAGTCAATCGAGCCGTCCGGTGTCTGATATCCGGGATTGGTCACGAACGGGCGGGTATCGATGGCGGCGTCGACGCTGTACGGCGTGCCTGAGTTCAACCGCTGCAAGGCACCGATGTTCAGCCGCCCTGCACGTCCGAGGCCCGCGTCGACGTTGGCCCACAGGCGTAACTTGTGACGCTGATCGATCGACAGATCGCCGATCGGCTTGCTCCACCGCGCCTCCTGATACTCGGGGTACGCCAGGATGTCGTCGGTGATCGGCCCGCTGCCGGCGTTCTCGCCATTCACGTTCCCCGACGCGCGTGACAGGGTGTAGTTGCCGCCGACGGTGATGTCCCGGCCGACGCGGTACTGGAGCTGTCCCTGTAGCGCGCGGTATGTGCGCTCGAGCAGATTCGTGGTTTCCACGATGGCGAGGTCGAGCACGCGCCCGTTGGGGGCCGTCACGGTGCGTCCGGGGACCACGCTATCCGCATAGAAGTTGTCGTAATTCCGGTAAACCGCATCAATGCGGAACGAGCCGTTCGTGCGCAGCCTGCCGGCGAGCCCGAGCACCGACTCCCACGAGGTCGGCTGTGAGAGATTCTCGCCCACCCGCGTGGAGAGGCCCGCGAAGGTCGGGTTGTCGCGCAGCGGCCGATTGGTACCGCCGTTCGCGGCGAACCAATCGAAGACCGTGGTGAGGGCGTCCCTCGCCGACACCGGGTTGACAGCGTTCAGGTCGGTGTTGAGGGCGGGCCCTCGATACACGTAGCGGAATGTCGATGTCCGGCCGGCGCCGGAGCCTGCGTCGGCGATGCCGCTCGAGACCGGCATCACGTAGCGGGCAAACCCGGCATTGATGACCCAGGCCCCGGATGCGGTGGGATCGAAGCTTGCGGAGAGCCGTGGGCTCCAGGTCGAACCGTCGGCCACCGTCGCCCCACCCTGGTCCTGTTCGTCCAGCTTGTCCCACCGGGCGCCGACATTGAACGTCAGTCGGTTGTTGAAACGCCAGACGTCGTTCACGAACGCGGAGTAGGTGCGCAAGCGGCTGCCCTGGCTGCTTTCCGGCAGGGGATTCCACAAGATGTAGGCGGCTGACGTCTGCGTATCGGACGTCCCTGGGATGACCACCGGGTACAGGTCCTCGCCTCGGATGATGGTGTTGTTCGCGAAGAGGCGGAAGCCGCTGCCCGACTGGTAGTTGTCGTTCTTGCGCGAATCCTGGAACGCGTCGCCGCCGAACACGAGTGAGTGCGAGCCGGCGCGAGAGGTCGAGAGGAAGTAGGAGCCCTTCACAATCGCGTTCTTGTTTCCACGGAACTCCTCGTTGAGCTTGCCGGCGTCGATGTCGGCCTGCGACAACCCGCAGACGCCGCAGAAGGTGGGCGAATTCCAGCGCGCGTTGCCGCGAGACCGGTCCAGAATCATCGTGCCACGTGGGATATCCGTGAACCGGGAGCCTGAACCGATGAAAAAATTCTGTCTTCGCGAGAACTGCGCTTCGACGAAGAACTTCGGCAACAGGATGCCGGTGTAATTGGCAGACAGAAGATCTTCAGGCGCCTTGTTATCGTAGAAGCTGGCACGGTCCATGACGTCGCCGAATGAATTATTGAACTCGTCACGCGTCCGCTTGATGAACGATCCCTTGAACGTGTGCTTGGACGTCATCGCATAGGTCAGTTTGCTCTCGAGGCGCTTGTCATCGACGCGGTTGTCGTATGCAAAGTTGGTGAAAAACGTCGTCTGCGAGAACGTGTCCTCCTTGAGCCGCGCGGCGCCGAAGAACCACAGGCGATCCTTGATGAATGGACCACCGAACGTCGCCTCGTACGCCGGCACAACCTTGCTGACGCGTGGATCCTCTGACAGCCTTTTCTCGAAAGGCGTGAGCGCGCGCCAGTCGTCGTTCGTGAGCGTGGTGCGGAACGACCCGCTGAACTTGTTGCCGCCAGATTTCGTGATGGTGTTGGCGACCCCGCCGTTGAAGCGGCCGTACTCCGCTGAGACGGAGGCAGTCGAGATCTTCGTCTCCTGGATCGCGTCTTCGATAAAGACGGTCGAGACCTGACCCCGAAGAGTCTCGTTGGCGACGACGCCGTTGATGAGAAACAGGCCTTCATACGCCATTGCGCCCGAGAACACGACCTGGCCGACTCCCTCCCGCTGCGGCCCCGTGTCCGTGGTGCCGGGCGCCAGAAGGACGGCACCGTTCAC
This sequence comes from Acidobacteriota bacterium, assembly GCA_013694845.1. Lineage (GTDB taxonomy): Bacteria > Acidobacteriota > Vicinamibacteria > Vicinamibacterales > 2-12-FULL-66-21 > JACDCA01. Next base: position 655 of record JACDBQ010000355.1, on the reverse strand, counting down.
GTCGCGGCCAACCGGCAACCGGTCGATCATCTCCGACCGGTAGCTGGACGCCACTGTTGAAGATGTCGTGAAATCGGCTGGCAGTTCGGCTCTGACGGTCAGCTGCTCGCTGACCCCGGCCACACCCAGCCGCGCGCCGAGCGTGATCGTCTCCGCGAGAGGAACCCGAACTTTCTCTGTCCGCTTGGCAAAGCCGGCCAGCTCGAAAATGACCTCATAGTCACCACTGGGAAGGAATGGAACGATGTAGTCGCCATTCCCGGAGGTCACTGCGGTGCGCGTGCCCTGGAGCGCCGGAGATGTCACGCTCACGGTCACTCCGGGCAAGACGGCGCCCTGCGCATCCACAACCTGACCCGTGATGCTTCCTGTCGGCGTCGTCTGCGCCCAGACGCCGGCCGCGTAAAGCAGGACAGCAAGACCGGCCACTAATACTCTCGAACCCATGAGTGAACTCCATCCAGAACCTTGTCAACAACAACGACGGCCGCACCAGGAGGCTATCCCGTATTTGGCAATTGTCAAGATTTCAGGGGCGAGATGTTTCGGTTCAGGGCCGTTCTTCCTGCCGCAAGCGCCGCAGGTAGGCACGAATCCGCTCCGCGTTCGCGCCCACGTCACTGCCGCCGACACGCGACACCGAGCGGACATCGAC
>JACDBQ010000339.1 GCA_013694845.1 Acidobacteriota bacterium | reverse complement strand
GGTTTCCTGAGCTCCGCAAACTTCGTGGTCAACTGCCCGGTGTTGGGCTTCGCGTTCGACCCGCCCACGGAGCCGCAGGCGGCCCGCCCGCGTGAGTTCGACCGGCGGCCGTAACGCAGCATGAGTCGCCGGGCGGAGGCGGGCGCGCACCCGGTAGCCGCGAGCCGACGAAGAACGGCACCCCAAAGGAGGTATCCATGCAGCCCGGTCGAGGTCCGCGCAGTCCATCCCATCGGCTCGTGTGGATTCCACTGGTCCTGGCCTCGTTGGCCGGCTGCGCCAGGGGCGGCTCCGGTGAATCCGCCATCGAGACCGCCGGCTCCGACGGTCCGCCCGACGCGGGCACCCCGGTCCCCCGGCAGGACGGCGATGCCGGAACCGGGCGGGAGGTCTTCCGCCTCGAGACGTTCGGCAATGAGGGATTCTGGACCGATGCCGTCCGCCTTCCGGCCGGGGTCATGGCCGCTCGGGTGACGCCGCTCAAAGCCATGGAGTTGGGCCTGCAAGTCGACATCGAGGCCCTGGACTCCCGCACCCGGGACGCGCTGACGGCGCAGCTCAAGGCCGATCCCACCGGGCGAACCTCGGCGCTGCTCAACGACCCGGCGGCCACGGCGACGCTGTTCAATGCCAACGCCGTCATCGGCATGCCCGTCAAGGACACCGACGGCGACGGCGCTCTCGACGTCACCAAGGGCGACAAGGTCGGCGCCAGCTGCGCGCTCTGTCATACCGTCACGGACGGGTCGGCCTTCGAGATGCCCAACGGCGGCTCGATTGGGCGTCGCCGGGACGGCCTGGCCAACCACCGGCTGAACATCGGCGCCATTTTCGCCACCGCGGCCAACTCGCGAGCCCTGTACCCGACGCTCCAGCTTTCCCTCACCGCCAACGGCGGCAAGACGCTCGGGCGCGCCCCGACCGGCCTGACGGAGAGCTCGACCGAAGCGGAGGTGGACGCCTATCTCTCCAACCCGACGTTCTACCCCGTGGGGATGTTCGACGACACGTTCGACGGCAACGGCGATCCGATGCACAACACGCCGCTGTTCCGGCAGGATCTCGCCGCGCCGTTCGGCAGCGAGGGGCTGATCGCCCGGTTGGATAACTTCAGCAACCTGGTGTACACCTCACTCTTCGATCAGACCACCCTCACCACGCCGGGCGGGCGCGCCTTTCTCCACAAGCTCGGCGGTGCGGCGGGAGACGAGATCGCCGACGACTACGTGAAGGTGCTCGCGGCCACCGGGGTGACCGGTTACCCATACGTCAAGGCGGATCCCCATCCGATGCCAGGCAGCGAAGACGCTCCGGTCGGCGTCCGGGTGGACCACACCAAACTCATCGCCATGAATGCCTACCTGGCCCGGCTGCAGTCGCCCGACGGCGCCGAGGTGGAGGGGGACGCGGCGGCACGCGGGCGCCAGCTCTTCCGCACCGTAGGCTGCACCGGGTGTCACAACGTGGACCAGGGCAAGCCGGTGCCGATCACGATCGTTCCGATGAAGACGATCTTCCCCGGGGACGCTCCGGTGATCCTGGCGCAGCGCGAGCCACCGCTGAACCCGGTCCAGAATACCCCGGCCTCGTTCTTCGACGACAAGATGGCGGTGGTCAACGCCAGTGCCCGGGGAGAAGTGCGCGGCACGGCCCTGCCGCTGCTGCTCGACCTCGCGCGGAAGCCGGTGTTCCTGCACGACAACTCGGTTCCCACACTGGATGGGCTACTCGATCCGACCCGAGGGCCCACCGCGCCACATCCGTTTTACCTCTCGGACCGGAAGCAGCGGGCGGACGTGGTCGAGTTTCTCCGCGGGCTCGGGACCGAAAGGTAGCCCTCGCAGCCGGCTAGTGGGTTGTCTCTGAAGTTGCGCTAGTAGTGCTGGTGTCGTATCTTGGGGCCATGCCGACCTCCTCTGGGGCGCTGGTGCTCGCGTCGGACACGCGGGCGGAGTTGGATGCGATCACGCGGTCGACCCGCACTCCTGCTGGTCTGGTCCAGCGGGCCCGGCT
>JACDBQ010000786.1 GCA_013694845.1 Acidobacteriota bacterium | reverse complement strand
CGCGGTGTACTCTGCCGGCAGGGTCGTCACCAACCCGCCATCGTCCAGGTGATGCCAGCTGCACGGCAGTGGCGTCGACTCCGCCGCGAGCCATTCACGCGTGCGGTTCGGGCACCACGGGTTGGCGGACAACCCCGACAGCGCGCAGATCTCACCCTCGACCGCGTCGGCAGCCGGCACGACAATGCGGGCGGTGGACGGCTCCGCGTGACCGCCGCGCGCGCGACCTTCCGCGGCCACCATCACCGCGTGGAAGATCGGCGCCGCACCTGTCACACCGCTCGAGTTCCTGAGCGGCGTGCGGTTGAAGTTGCCGACCCAGACGCCGACGCTCACGTGCTTCGAGTACCCCACCGTCCAGTTGTCGTGATACGCCTGCGAAGTACCGGTCTTCACCGCGACCGGGAACGGAAACTCCAGGCTCCCGCCCCGTCCGAAGACGTAAGCCCTTGCCTCGTCATCCGAGAGGATGTCTGTGATCCAGAACGCCGTGCGCTGGGAGACCACCCGACGGGAGGAACGCTCGGGGCCGGCCACCAGCCACGTCGGCTGGACCCATTCGCCGCCGCGCGCGAGCGCCGCGTACGCCGATGTCAACTCGTCGAGCCGGACCTCTGCGTTCCCCAGCGTCAGACCGAGGCCATAGTAGGAAGCCGTCCGGTCGAACGTCGAGAGCCCCGCACGACCCAGGAAGCGCAGGAGCCTGGGGACCCCCAGCTCGGACGCGAGCGCCACCGCGGGCACGTTCTCCGATCCCGCCAGCGCCGCCCGGGCGAGCATCGGGCCGCGGTACCGCCCGTCGTAGTTGCGCGGGCTGTAAACGATCCCCGACTCTGCGGTCGGAAACGTGGACGGGATATCGGGCAGGACGCTCGCGGGGCTGTAACCCTCTTCGAACGCCAACGCATAGGTGAAAGGCTTCAACGCCGAGCCGGGCTGCCGTGGCACGACCGGCCCGTTGATCGTGCCACCCTGCGAGCCATCGCTGTAGTCGCCGGAACCCTCCCACGCGCGCCATTCTCCAGTCGCGTTGTCGAGCACGACAACGGCGACGTTGGATGCACCGTGCTGACGCAGCACTGGCCGTTGACTCTCGATGATTCCAGCGATGTGCGACTGGAGCTCCGCGTCAAGGGTGGTTTCGATCCGACCCGTCCTGGCGTCCGCCGACGAAGCCAGTACCATCTCGACGAAATGCGGCGCGAGAAATGGCGAGTGCGCCGGCAGGAACACCAGGCGCTCCTCCCCGGCCTGGTGCGCACTCTCCGGCGGAAGGGATCCGGCTGCCTCCATGCGCCGCAGCACGACGCGCTGACGGGAGATCGCTGCCTGCCTGCTCCTGTACGGGTTGAACCCTGAGGGACGTTGCGGCAGACCCGCCAGAAAGGCCGCCTGGGCTGGGGTGAGCAGGGCAGCGGTGGTCCCGAAGTAGACGCCGCTCGCGCGCTCGGCGCCGGCGAGCTGGTTACCGTATGCCGCCAGGTTCAGATATAGGGCCAGGATCTCGCGCTTTTCGAACCGATGCTCGAGCCTCAACGCGACCACCGCCTCGTGCAACTTCGCTCCCCACCCGCGACGACGGTTCGGCTCCCGGCGTCCGAGCAGAAGCTTCGCTGCCTGCTGCGTGATGGTCGACCCGCCCTCGACGATGCTCCGCTCCACCAGGTTGGTTCGGAGCGCCCGGACAACCGAGATCGGGTCGACGCCGGGGTGCGACCAGAATCGGCGATCCTCGGCTGCCAGCGTCGCCGCGACCAGGGCAGGTGGCAAGCTCTCCGCGGTCAGTTTGACGCCTCGGGTGCCATCTCCACTTCGGGCTTCGTACAGCACGACACCCTGGCGATCGACGATGACGGTGGAAGGCGAGGGGTCCTCCATCAGACCCGCCGGCAGCGGTCCGGCCCGAAGCCAGACCGCGACGACAAGAAGCGCGACAGCCGGAACGATCAGCGAGCGCCACTTCCGCGTCAAGGCGGACGCCACGCGATATCCGCTGTAGCGCAGGCCTTTCAGGCCTGCCACGCAGGCGGACGCCACCCGAGACGCGAGAGAACCGGCGTTACTCCCGCCGGCGCGCGGAAAAAAGATTCTCACCGCTTGATCTCGATCGTTGTCGTTGCGGTGCGGCCGAAGACCTCCGGCGTATACATCTCTTCGACCCGCGCCGGAGCGGTACGGAACGCTCCGGCGGTCGTAGCCCGGGCTATGTAGCTGAACTCGTGAACGCCTTCGCTGAGCCGAGTCGCAAAGAGCTGGATCCGGTCGTCGTGGCGCTCCACGTGATCGAACCCGCCGCTGCGGAACCAGTTCTCCCAGTCGTTCTCGTCTCGTCCGTCGCGCTCGTTCGTCTGCCGGTCCTGCTGTGCCGCCAGATCGCCCGCCGTCGTCGCGAACCACGACTCCACTGCTTCGAACCCGGCGGGCAGGGGATCGGTAACCGCAACGAACCGACGCTCCTTCGAGAGCCTGAACGTCAGCGTCACGCGGACGAGATCACCGGCGCTGTAAGTCGTCGCGGGTGGACGAGCGCCGGTCTCCACGAATGGCTCGTAACGGCGCTCCACGCGGAACCCGGAGTCGAGCCCCTCCTGGAACAACGCGTCGACTGCGTAGCGCAGTCGTGTCGTGTAGAAGAGGGTGCCGGTGCCTTCCTTCGTGAAGGTGAGCGGGCGCGAGGTTCCAGCGGGAGCCGACGCGACGATCCGTGACATCGGCAAGTCCGTGACCTGTGCTTCGGCCGTCCTGGTGCGGAACTCCTCGCGCCCGAGCTC
>JACDBQ010000335.1 GCA_013694845.1 Acidobacteriota bacterium | reverse complement strand
GCCGGACACCGACATCACCGTGCTCCTCGCGGATTTCGAGGACTGGGGCAACGCCGGTGTATCGGTCGTGCCGCGCAGCATGATGATGGTCCAGGTGTCGCCGCTCAGTTTCGCGTTCGAGACGCTTGCGGCCAACGAGCGCATGAACACGATCATGAACCACGAGCTCGTGCACGTGGCGACCATGGACCAGGCCACCCGCCGCGACAAGATGTTCCGGCGTCTGTTCGGGGGCAAGGTGAACCCGATCGCCGAGCAGCCCGAGACGATCCTCTACATGTACCTGACGGCGCCCCGGGTCGCGGCCCCCAGGTGGTTCCACGAGGGGATCGCGGTCTTCATCGATACCTGGATGGCGGGGGGCCTCGGCCGCGCGCAGAGCGGGTACGACGAGATGGTCTTCCGCTCGATGGTGAGAGACGACGCGCATTTCTACGATCCGCTCGGCCTGGTGTCCGAAGGGACCAAGGTCGACTTTCAGCTCCAGATCAATTCATATCTCTACGGCACGCGCTTCATGATGTGGCTCGCGAACACCTACGGGCCGGCGAAGCTGGTCGACTGGGTGCGCCGGCAGGAAGGCAGCCGCGGATACTACGCGAGCCACTTCGAGAAGATCTACAGCCGCCCGCTCGGTGACGCGTGGCGCGAATGGATCGCGTGGGAACGAGGATTTCAGCAGAAGAACCTCGAGGCGATCCGACTGCACCCGACCACCCCATATCGTGACGTCTCCCGCCGCGCGCTGGGCTCGATCTCGCGCGCGCATTACGACGAGAAGGCCGGGAAGCTCTACGCCGCCTTCAACTATCCGGGCGTGGTCGCGCATGTCGGCGCCATCGACGTGACGACGGGTGAGCTCGAACGGATCGTCGACATCAAGGGACCGGTCATCTACACAGTGACCTCGCTCGCCTACGACCCCGACGGCCAGCAGCTCTACTACACCACCGACAACGGCGCCCACCGGGACCTGGTGCGGGTGGACCCCCGCACCCACAAGACCGAGCAGCTGATGAAGGACGCCCGCATCGGCGACCTGGCCTACAACCGCGCCGATCGGACCATCTGGGGGATACGTCACCTCAACGGCATCGCATCGCTGGTGCGAATCGACCCGCCCTACAAGCAATGGACGCGCGTCCACACGTTTGCCTACGGCACCGTCGTCTACGATCTCGACGTGTCGCCGGACGGCACAAAGCTTTCTGCATCGTTCGGTGAGATCGACGGTAAACAGAACGTTCGGTTGTTCTCGACGGAACGGCTGCTGGCCGGGGACACCACGCCGCTCGCGGCGTTCGATTTCGGTCCCTCGGTGCCGTCAGGATTCGTCTTCACGCCCGACGGCCGGTCGCTGGTCGGCAGCTCCTACTACACCGGGGTTTCGAACATTTTCCGATACGACATCGAATCCAAGGAGGTCTCGGCTCTGAGCAACGCCGAAACCGGCTTCTTCAGACCGGTGCCTCGCCCGGAAGGCACCGAGCTCCTGGTATTCCGCTATTCGGGTGAGGGATTCGTCCCCACCCGGATCGATGCGATGCCGCTGACGGATGTGAGCGCCATCACGTTCTTCGGCGAGCGGCTCGTCGAGGGGCACCCGGTGCTGAAAAGCTGGATGATCGGATCCCCCAACGACGTCAACATTGCGGAGAAGCAACTCGCGAAGGGCAGCTACAAACTCGCCGGCGGACTTCGTCGCGAGTCCATCTATCCGGTGGTTCAGGGTTACAAGGACTCCCCCGGAATCGGAGTCCGGGCCAACTTCTCCGACCCGCTTCAGTTGAACAGGCTGAATCTCACTGCCTCCTACAGCCCTGCCGGTTCGCTGGAGGCTGAAGAACGGTTGCACCTGCGCGCCGATTACCAGCGATACGACTGGCGAGCCCGCGCAACGTTCAACGACGCCAACTTCTACGATCTCTTTGGACCTACGAAAACCGGCCGCAAGGGCTACACCGTCGGCCTCGGCTACCACCGCACGCTGCTCTACGACGAGCCACGCCGCGTCGAGCTCGAGACCGACGCAATGTTTGCCGGCAATCTGGACCGGCTCCCTCAATACCAGAACGTCGAAGTGGACGTCGACCGCCTGTTCGCGTTCGAAGGGACACTCAAGGGCCGCAACATCCGATCGTCTCTCGGACGCGTTGACGACGAGAAGGGTGTGGCCTGGTCTACGACGCTGGACGGCAACCGGGTTGCCAGCGCATGGTTCGGACGCGCGCACGGCACGTTCGACCTCGGCGCGCCGCTGCCGCTCGCGCATTCCTCCGTGTGGCTGCGGAGCGCCGCCGGAATTTCGCCCGGCGATCGCGACGAGCCGTTCGCCAACTTCTTCTTCGGCGGGTTCGGCAACAACTGGGTCGATCGCGGCGAGGTCAAGCGCTACCGCGAGTACTACGCGTTCCCGGGTGCGGATCTCAACGAAGTTGGGGGACG
>JACDBQ010000307.1 GCA_013694845.1 Acidobacteriota bacterium | reverse complement strand
ATGCCTACGAAACGCAGCTCTGGGTCCTGCTCGGCGCGACCGGCCTCGTCCTGCTCATCACCTGCGCAAACCTGGCCAACCTGATGCTGGCGCGCGCGACCGCCCGCGAGCGGGAGATTGCGGTGCGGCTGGCAATCGGCGCCTCGCGTCCGCGCATCATCCGGCAGATGCTCTCGGAGAGTCTGCTGATTGCCGCTTTCGGCGCGATCGGCGGAGCGATGCTGTCGGCATGGTTGAGCCAGTCGCTCGTCGCTTTCATCAGCACCGACAGCAGCCGCCTCTTCCTCGACCTGGCGCCCGATTGGCGCGTCTTCGCCTTCATCGCCTTGCTCGCCGTGTTCGCGTGCCTTCTCTTCGGGCTGAGCCCGGCGCTGAAAGCGACGGGAGCCAATCCTGGCAAGACGATGCAGGGGGGTGGACGGTCGGCGACCGATTCGTACGAGCGATTCGCGCTCAGGCGCGGGCTCGTGGTCGTGCAGGTAGCGCTCTCGATGGTGTTGATCGTCGGCGCGCTGCTCTTCGGACGGAGCCTGCGCAACCTCGTCACCGTGGACCCGGGCTTCCGCACCGACGGCGTGCTCGTGGTGAACGTCGACGTCCGGCGAGCGACAGTGGATCCGGCGGCGCGTGCCCAGACCTACTCCGAAGTGATGGCGCGGGTGCGTGCGGTCCCGGGTGTCCAGCACGCCGCCGAGGCGTTCCTCATTCCAATGAGCGGCTCGGGCTGGAACCAGAACGTCGTGATCGACGGCGTCCAGCAGGAGGGGAACGTTAACTTCAACCGGGTTGGACCCGAGTACTTCAAGCTCCTGGAAACGCCGCTGGTCGCCGGACGGCCGTTCGGGCCGGAAGACCGCCTCGGCGCCACGGAAACCGTGATCGTCAACGAATCATTCGCGAAGAAATACTTCAGCGGCGTCAGCCCGGTCGGTCGCACCTTCCAGCTGGTGATGAACGCGGGGGAGAAACAGCCGCACTATCAGGTCGTCGGCCTGGTCAAGGACACGAAGTACAACGATTTCCGCGAGGAGTTCGGCCCCATCGGTTACTTCGCCGCGGCGCAGGAGACCGAGGTCGGGCCGTTCCTCGATTTTGCGGTCCGCTCCGACATGACGCTCGCCTCGCTCACGCCGACGCTGACCCGCACGATCCGCGAGGTGGCGCCGGGCGCGACGGTGGCCTATGACACGATGAGCACCTACGTGCGTGATTCGCTCGTAACGGAACGCCTCATGGCGTCGCTGTCCGGCTTCCTCGGCCTGCTCGCGATGCTCATTGCGACGATCGGGCTCTATGGCGTGATGTCCTACATGGTCACGCGCCGACAGGTGGAAATCGGAATCCGGATGGCGCTTGGCGCGGATCCTCGCAACGTCGTCCGCATGGTGCTCGGCGAATCGGGGCGGCTCCTGGCCGCCGGGGTCGTCATCGGCGTCGGGCTCGCGATCGGCGCGTCCCGCTGGGCCGCGAGCCTGCTCTACAGCCTCCAGCCGTGGGACCCGACGTCGATCATCATGGGGGTCGCGGCCCTGGGCATCGTCAGCCTGCTCGCGGCCTGGATTCCGGCGCGCCGCGCATCACGGCTGGCGCCCACGATCGCGTTGAGAGCGGATTGATGGTGAACAGGCCGCGCGGTCACGAGCCGAACTGAGAGCACCAGGTAACAACCTTTGTGATCCTGGTGGCCATGGTGTCCCTGGTGAACAAAATCGTTGAGCGTTCTCCACGCCGCCTGAGGCTCGAAAGGTGTCGACAGTCAGCGATCGATTGTCGGCAGCGTGAGCGCCGGCAGGACGGCCTCGATCCGCTCGCGTTGAGGCTCAAGGAAGGGTGGCAGCACGAGGCTCTCGCCGAGGTGCGCCGGATCTTCGTCGACGGCGAATCCCGGACCATCCGTCGCGAGCTCGAAAAGCACGCCGCCGGGCTCCTTGAAGTAGACCGACTTGAACCAGAAGCGGTCGATCACCGGGGTGGCGTTCGCGCCCCCCTCCTCGACCTGCTCTCTCACGGCGAGCTGGTGGGCGTCGTCATCCACTCGCCACGCCAGGTGATGGACCGCTCCGATCCCCCATCGTCCGCGGCGCTCTGACGGCGTCTCGCGGATGTCGACGACGCCGGCGGCCTCGCGGACACTGTAGCGGGTCCAGCCGTCGTATTCAGCGAGCTTCTCGAAGCCCATGCGAGTCTGCATGAAGGCGACCGTCGCCGCTGCATCGCGCTCCCACAGCCGCGCGCCATACAGGCCACGCACCTGGCGCTCGACCGGAACCGCGCTGCCACGCCAGGGTTCGAACGCGCGCCTCGTCTCATCGGCGACGAGCGCCACGCGCATGCCGTGCGGGTCGACCAGGGGCAGCACGTCGTGTCCGAGACGCCGCTCGATTCTCGAGACCGTCGCGCCGTATCGCTCGAGGCGCTCCCCCCAGAACACGAGGCTTCCGACCGGGACCTCGAGCTGCACCTCGGCCGCGAGACCATGGCCGATCGTGGGAGGCGCCATCTGCTCCCACGGAAAAAAGGTCAGGTCGGTGCCCGGGTGTCCTTCCGCGTCCGCGTAGAACAGGTGGTAGGTGCCGGGATCGTCCTGGTTGACGCTCTTCTTCACGAGTCGCATCCCCAGCACGCCCGCGTAGAAGTCGACGTTCTCCTGGGCGTTGCCCGAGATCGCGGTGATGTGATGAAGGCCGTTGACAGGGCGCATGCTTCGAGTATATCGAGCGCGCTACGATCGGCGGGATCCAGGACGTGACCGCTCGCGGGATCGCGCCGGGCCCCACCAGCAACGGTCCGCTAGCGCCGCGGTTCGCTCGACGGGGGAACCAACCCCTTCAGCCGCATGTAGGTGACGATGTTTCCGTAGTGCTCGTTGTTGTGGGTCACATTGAAGGTCAGCGTGTACCCGGCGGCAACTTCGCGCTGTCCCCACATCACCATCTCGGTGAGCCCGGCGTCGGCCATGTCGTACGCTGGATCGCAGAAGGCGAACGACTCCTTGAGCGCGGCCGCCAGGGCGGCCTTGGTTGTCGCGGTCTTCTCGAGATTGTCTTTGTTCGGGTTCGCGACCTTGCGGACGGGCGTGCAGAAGTTGTACTGGGTGTTGGCAATGTGCCCGAGCAGCTCGCCGAACGACCGGACGTCGGGCGTCGGCTTGAACGCGTAGTGTTCTTCCGGCATCGACTCCGCGGCGCGAATGATGAAGCCGCGGACCTGGGCATGCAGGCTCTTGAGGCCGCCTGACGCCGTCATCGGCGGTGGCGGTGGCTTGGGAGCGTCCTGGGCGGCGGCGAGCGCCGGGATCGCGAGGGCGGTGAGAACGGCGACGGAAAAGAGTCGATTCAGCATCCGCGGAGCATGCGCCATCCGGCATGCTCAGGCCAAGCGATCTGGGACGACCGGCGATCAGGCGGGATCAATTGTCGCGGAGAACCACCATCGGGTCCGTCCGGCCGGCCGACCGTGCCGGCAGCCAGGACGCCAGCAGGGCAGCGGTCAACACCGCTGCGGCCGTGCCCGCGAACACCAGCGGATCCCTTGGCGCCACGTCGTCTAGCATGGTCTGCAACGTGCCGGTCAGGAGCCACGCTCCGACCGCGCCGAGCTCACTCCCGATGAGGGCCAGCTTGA
>JACDBQ010000265.1 GCA_013694845.1 Acidobacteriota bacterium | reverse complement strand
TGAAACGGATGCGTTCGAAATGCGTGGGCATCCGATGCTTGCTCCAGCCTTCGAACAGCATCACCGCGACGTAGATGCCTGTTGCGCCTGCGGCCTCCGCTCGGGAGCGGAGCCGGCGAAAGTACTCCGGGTCGAACTTTCTGAGGTCGAACTTCGGCTTGCCGTCCAGTGCTTGTCCCGGACCTGTGCGTGCCCAGGGGAGCGGCGCGACACGAAACACCGACTTGTTCCTTGCCAGGGGCTGGCGTGTTTGATCCCAGAGCAGGTTGTCCCACGTCCACAAGCGCATGAAGTTGTGGTCGTACTGCTTCATCCACCTGAGGTATGCGTTGAAGTCGAAGACGGGCGGCGGATCGCCCGGCCCCATATCAACCAGATTGGGCCAGGTGTGGGAACCGGTGAGGTACACGGCGCGGACGCCGTCATCGGTGAAGTAGCGTGGGTTCGCGGGATGCACCCGCAGCGGACCGCGAGCGCGAACGCTCTCCGCCGTCGACGCCGGTCGCTGCACGCCGGGCGTGGCCGGAGGTTCCACCCGCGCACGTGGCGCTGTCAGGGTGCAGGCGGACAGAGCGAGAAACGCTAGCGCCACACACATGCCGCCGGTCCTCTTCATCGATCAAATGTCTCCACGGTACCAGCTGGACAAAGGATTGTAGAATTTGGGGCCGCTGTCTCCCGGCCGAGTTCGACCATCTTCTCCCTATTGAACGATGACCGACCATCTCGACAAAACGGCCGTCGATATCCACGACCCGTTGTTCGTTCGGGACCCCTACCCGGTCTATGACCGGCTACGCGAGCAATTTCCCGTCGTGCACAGCGACCTGTACGGCGGCTTCTGGCTGCTCACACGCTACGAGGACGTGAAGCAGGCGGCCACGAACTGGCGCACGTACACGTCGAGCGTCCCGGGCGTCACGGCGATTCCGGTCATCACCCCGCGGACCGAGCCTCAGTTGCCGATTGAGACCGATCCGCCGCTGCACTCGCGATATCGCGCGCTCGTCAACCCGGTGTTCTCGAGCCAGCGCATGGACGCGATGCGACCGCGAGTGCGGACGATCGCCACGTCGCTGATCGATCGTCTGGTCGAGCAGGGGCACGGTGATCTCGTTGCGGACTACGCCGTGCCCTTGTCGGTGGACACGCTGGCTGAGTTCACCGGCCTGCCGAAGGCCGACTCGGGCAGGTGGGTGAGCTGGATTGGCCGGATGTTCAACGTGCGCGACCGCGCCGATGGCGCCCTCGCCAGCCGCGAGTTCGGCCTGTACATCGACGAGCTGATCGCCGCGCGGCGCAACGACCCGACCGATGACTTCCTCAGTCTGTTGATCGCCTCCACGGTGGAGGGCCATCGCCTGACCGACGAAGAGTTGCACGCGTTCTGCACGGTCGTGTTTGGCGCGGGATTCGAGACGACGGCGGACGCGCTCAGCGTCATGCTGTACTGGCTGGCCGGACATCCGGACGATCGCCGGCGGCTGATCGCCGAGCCGCACCTGACCTCTACGGCGGTCGAGGAATTCCTGCGCTTCAGCACGCCGATCCAGATCTTCGGCCGCAACGCCGCGGTTGATACCGAGCTGCACGGCCAGCCGATCAGGAAGATGGACGTGGTCGCGCTGGGCTTCGGCTCGGCCAATCACGATCCGGCCGTCTTCCCTCAACCCGGGACGTGTGTGCTCGACCGCGGCCCCAATCCCCACCTCGCGTTTGGCGCCGGGCCGCACCGGTGCCTTGGTGCGCCCGTGGCGCGTTTGGAGCTACAGATCACGCTGGAGGAGTTTGGCCGCCGCATTCCCGATTACGCCGTCGCGCCAGACGCCATGGTCGACTGGAAGACTCGCGGCGACAGGAGAGGACTGCGTTCGCTGCCGGTCATCATTCGGAGCCGTGCGGGCACGGCCTGACTGTCTACAATGTGTCCACGTGAAGCGACGTTTCGTTACCAGAAAGGGTCGAGCCGGTGAAGATCGCAATTCTGGGGGGCGCCGGAGCCATGGGCGGCGCGCTCGGCGCCAAGCTGTCGAAAGGCGGAAACGACGTCACGCTCGTGGACGTTTCGCGCGAAAGCGTCGAGACGATTCACAAGCGGGGCCTGACCGTTGAAGATCAGGCCGGCCGGCTCGAGACGATTGCCATTCGCGCTTCCACCGATCCCGCCTCGGTGCGCGATGCGGATCTCGCGATGGTCGTCGTCAAGTGCTATCACACGCAGGCCGCTGTCGAGAGTATCGTGCCGTACCTGAACGCGAACGCCACGGTGCTGTCGCTGCAAAACGGCTGGGGCAATGCGCCGCGGATCGCGGCGGTCGTGGGCGAAGAGCGGGTGATGGCGGGGGTCACCTACCACAGCGCGACGGTGCTCGGACCGGGGCACGTCAAACATTCGGGGCGTGGCATGACGTGGATCGGCGAGATGGACGGGCGGATGAGTCCGCGCCTGGAACGCGTGGCGAC
>JACDBQ010000781.1 GCA_013694845.1 Acidobacteriota bacterium | reverse complement strand
ACTTTCTCGCTCGCTGCCATCCGTGATCGTCGCACGCGCTGCATGATCCCTCCGATCATTCATCGCGTTGCATCGACCCCCTGAACCCGCCGCGGTTTGCTAAGGCTGCCAGGAATCACGGAGCGGGCCTAAAATTGACGATTTCAGGCCCGTTTTTAATTGGTCCCTTGGTTGCCGTTGGCTGCCGAATGATGTGCTTGGACCGCGTTTGGGCACACTGGCGGGCACACTGGAGCCGACGCCAATGTGTGCCTATCGGGCACACACTGCCTCGCACACAGATACTGCCTCGCACACAGATACGAGGTCTCAAACAGCACGGACGGCGCGCCGTCGGTGGTGGTGACGCGTACGGCGCTCGCGGGCCGTGTCACCCGGTGGCAGCTTCGGGGCGCTCCGTCCGCTGCGTTGCGAGCGGGTCAATCCAGGTCCACGTCCTTCCCGATGACGCTAGCGACGAATCCGGTGCGAGCGGCCGGTTCGTCGAAGAGGGCACAGATGCGGGCCCGGACGGCCTCACGGACGCCGGTGTTGGCGGCGGCCGTCAGGGTGTGGGAGTAGGCGGCCCTGACATCGACGGTGGTCACCTAGCCATAGCCCTGGACGAGCCAACGTAGGGCTGCGAGCCCGGCTTCGACGGCAAACGCAGGATTCGTATGGGCGAAGTCCCGCGCCGCACGACTCAGCGTCTTGGGATCGCACGGCGTTGCGTTGGCAAGCGCGATCGCCTCGTCGAACAGCTTCGCATCCTTCGCGGCGGCGAACCACTTGCCCTCCTCACCGGGCGTGTGACGAACCAAGTCCGCCAGGATGACGGCAGCCGGCTTGTCCGGGTACTTCTTCGCAACCGCCCGAAACCACCCGAGATACGTTGCGGCGCGATTCGCCGAGATCGCGTATCGTGCATACGCCTCCTCCGGGTGGCCTTGCGCCAGGAGGACCTGCTCGCACAGACCATCGATGTTCGTGTCGCTGGCCGACGGACTGCGACAACGCTCGGCGTACGCGATCGCCGCTGCCCCTCGCCCTTGCGCAGACATGGCCTTCACCGCCCACCGCTTGTAGGACCACAAGACGTCGGTCTGCACGAGTTCGATCAGCTCGTCGTGGCGACCGGCCGTGAAGAGAGCGCTTAGGCACGCCGACGTGCCGTGGAAATAACCACGCGTCGACCCGTCCGGCGAGAGCGCCAGGCGCGTGATGTTGATCAAGCGGTCGGCCCATTCGTACGCGAGTTCCCTGGAGCCACACAGCTCGCCCCAGTACCCGGCGAGCTGCTCGATGTAAGGGATCTGGTCCGCGCCGTGGGCCTCGAACAGGCGATCGAGCCATTCGGCCCGTGTTCTGGCGTCGGCCGGGGCGCCGGCAATGAGGGGGACGAGCTCGGCGATCGTGCGATTGACGGCGCGGCCGATCGCGCCCGACGAGCTGTCGACGTGCTCCAGCGCCGGCGAGATGCGCTCCAGCAGCGCGATGGCTCCCTCAGCCGGGAGCAGTGGCTCTAGTCGCGCAACCTGCTTGATCTCGCATAGTGCTTGCTGAAGCCGCGTGATGGCTGGTTGCGACTTCCATCCGAAGGCGTGGCTCCGGAAGCGCGTCTTGAAGCGCCAGGAGGGTCCACGGGCTCTCGGCATGTGACGTTCGCCATTCCAACGGGGCAACCGTGGGATCGAGAGGAACCACGTCTTGTTGCGCATGCGCTATGCTGAGGCTTGAGATGCCTCGCGTGAATCGACCTGCATCGACAGAGGCCACCCGCTCAAAGCGGTGCCGCCGTGAGTCGCACTACGTCGTGTTGGACGCGAGTGAGCGCAGGCTTCTGAGGTCAGTCGGCGCGGCGAGTGGGTTACTGTCGACGGATTCCGGGCGGCGAAAGCTCGCCACGCGCGGTCTGCAACCGTAACGCTTCAACGGCCGCGTAAGGCGTAAGCGCCGGAGGGCCATGAGACGGTTTCGCCACTGGCGCGATCGCGTGTCGGCGGAAGACCCCGAGATCGACCGAGCCCTCGACGCATGAGTGCACCAGAGCTGCGGGCGGCTGTGCGCGCCGTCCTGAACGAGCTCGATGAGGGTGTAAAGGCCACGGTCGTCGACAGGTTGATCGCGCGAGCCACCAAGGCCACGTCCGGCTGGAGGCCCACGCGTCCGTCTCAGCGGATCGTGGAAGAAGGCCCAGTCTTTCGCCGAAGCGGCGCGCCACATCGGCCATGCGGATCCGGACGACGTGACCGAGCATCTCCGTCGGGCCGCGAAAGCCTTCCTCGCGGGCGATCACGCCAGCGCCAGAGCCGGCTTCGAAGCGCTCTTGCCGCCGATTGCCAGCGTCGACATCGACCTCGGCCAGCACGAGCTCGTCGAGGAGGTGCTGGGAGTCGACGCGCGGGCGTGCGTCGCGCAATACGTTGCGAGTGTGTACACGACGACGCCTCTTCGCGATCGCGCCGACGCGATAGTCCGCGCGATCGAACAGGTCCAAGGCGTCGGGACGTTGTCAAGTCCGATCAGGGACATGGAGGACGTCTGTGCAGGGGCGTTGCCCGATCTCGGGGTGTTCCTTCCGCTGTGGGTGAAGCGCCTCCAACGCTTCCGCCCGCCGAAGGACGAATGGGAAACCGATCACGAGCGCTGGCTGCGCGAAGCCGTCCTTCGTGTGGACGGCGATGACGGTCTCGAGCGGATCGCGCGAAAGACACGACGACCCCGGGCGTGCCTGGCCTGGTGTGAGGCACTCGCCGATCAGGGCAACTGGACCGCCGCGCTCAAGGCTTGCGATGCGGCGGCGAGGCTGGTGCGCCAGTCGAACTGGCGGGGCGAACTCCTTGACGGAGCCGCACT
>JACDBQ010000261.1 GCA_013694845.1 Acidobacteriota bacterium | reverse complement strand
CGAAACGGGACCCGTGCGGCGCGCGTCACTTCGTGAGATGCAGCAGACCTGGCGGTCGCGCGCTGCGACGGTGAACCGTACCGAGGCGGGCGGTGCCACCCTGAACGCGGGTGGATACGGCTATGGGCTTCGAATCAGTCAGTCCTGCGCGTTCGATCACATCGTCGCGCACAGCGGCGGTCTGCCGGGATTCGGCAGTTTGATGCAGTGGTTGCCCGACTATGGCGTCGGCATCGTTGCATTCGGCAGCGTGACCTACACGGGATGGGGCGGTGTCGTGGGCAACGCGTTCGACCTGCTGGCGAAGACAGGCGGGCTCCAGCCGCGGATGCCGCAGCCATCTCGATCGCTGGTCGCGGCGCGGGACGCCGTCTCCCGTCTGGTGATCGGCTGGGACGACAAGCAGGCTGACCAGGTCGCCGCGATGAACCTGTTCCGTGACCGCTCGAAGGCGCGACGACAGACAGAGATCGAGGGGCTTCGCGCCGCTGTCGGGCAGTGCACGGCGCCGACGTCATTCGACGTCGTCGAGAACTGGCTCCGCGGGCAATGGACGATGAAGTGCGAGCGCGGCGACTTGCGCGTATCGATCACGCTGGCGCCGACTATACCGCCCCGCGTGCAGTACCTCGACGTGACCCGGGCGCCCGCGGGATCTCCGCGCGCCGCGCCTTCTGCCTGCAGGATGTGACCGCCTCACATGCTGCCAGGGTGTCGTGAGGGCCGGGCGATCAACCTCGGCGTAGCGGTCGCGCTGATGCTGGCGTTCACCGGATGCTCGGGTGCAACCTCGAGTAGCCATCCGGCCCCACCGCGCGTTCAACTGGCGTCCTGTTCCGTCGAGGGGGTGGCCCGCGCCGCCCTCTGCGGGTCCTACGAGGTGTGGGAGAACCGGGCGTCGGCACGCGGCCGCAGGATCCCGCTGAACATCGTCGTCATTCCGGCCGCCGGAAGAGATCGTCAGAAGGACCCGGTCTACTACTTCGATGGCGGTCCCGGCGTGGCGGCGACCTCGTCTGCGCGCAGGATATCGGCGTTGCTCCCGCTGGTGAGTCAGTCGCGCGACCTCGTTTTCGTCGATTTGCGTGGGACCGGTCGGTCGCACCCGCTCAACTGTGCGGTCCTGCCCGACGACGCCCCTCTTCCACGCCATCTGGACGAGTTCCTGTCCGACGACTACGTCCGCGAGTGCCTGGCCCGTCAGGATGCAGATGTCCGGTTCTACACTCAGCCGATCGCCGTGGACGACATCAACGAGGTCAGAGCAGCGCTCGGTCACGAGCGCATCAATGTCTTCGGTGCTTCAGCGGGCAGCCGGCAGGCTCAGCTCTACATGCGCCGTCATCCTTCCAGTGTGCGGTCCGCGTCCTTCACGGCGTTCAGCCCATGGATGCGGAGATGCCGTTGTCGTTCTCTCGCGCCCTGGATGGAGGTGTTCGCGCATTGATCGACGCCTGCCGGGGAGACCAGGCGTGCGCCGCGGCGTATCCGGCGCTGGCAGACGACTGGGAAACGGTGAAGCGGCGATTCGACGGAGGCCCGGTGGAAGCCGAGGCTCGACATCCGCGTACCGGACGGCGTGAACGGGTGCGGATTTCCCGCGGTGTCTTTGCGGATGGCTTGCGCCACCTGCTCTACAACATCGTCGAGGCCTGGGGGGCCCGGCACTGATCACCTCGGTCGCACGCGGCAACTTCGACGATTTTGCGACACGCGAGGTGGCCCAATCAATCGGCTACAGCCAGTTGCTCGCCCACGGCATGTTCATGTCGTCGACGTGCGCAGAGGACGTGCGGTTCATTGACGAAGACGACGTACGCCGCGCGACGGCGGGGACGTTTCTCGGCGACTACCGCGTGCGGCGTCAGCAGGCGGCCTGCAGGATCTGGCCGCGGGGTGAGGGGGTCGAGGACGGCTTCCAGGCTCCGGTTCGCCTCGACGTGCCGGTGCTCGTGATCTCCGGCGACGTCGACGTCGCGACCCCCGCGTCAGACGGCGAACGGGTCGCGAAGGAACTGCCAAACGGCAGGCATGTCGTATTTCCCGGCCAGGGACACGAATTCACGAACCCGCGTGCGCCGCGCAGTTGATCACAGCGGTCATCGAGGTCGCGAGCGTCAGGACGCTCGACACGCGTTGCGTCAGCGAAACGGTTCGGCCGCCCTTCGCGCGTTAGTTCTGGACGTTTGTCAGGCTCTCGGCTCTGGGCTCTCGGCTCTCGCGAGAGCCAGAAGCCTGAAGCCTGAAGCCGGAAGCCTGCCCTACGGCCGAATGATGATCTGGCCGCGGACGCTCGTGTTGTCCGGATCGTCGTGATCGTGAAAACCGCAGGTGCGGACGACCACCAGGTTTCCCGTCTCTCGGCTCTGACCGGTGTTCAGCAGGCCGACATTGTTTATCTGCTCGCAGTCGGAATGCTCCGGATGCGGGTCCGAGGTCATGTTCCGCCGCCGGTTGTCGTTGTTCACGAACAGAATGCGAGTGCCCTGGGGAACCGTGAATTCCTTCGGGCTGACGCCGCCCGTCGAGATCGTGAATGTGTAGGGATTGGAGGGAGACGGGGGGGTCGTCGGGGTGCTGCTGCCGCCGCCGCAGGCAGCGACGATTGCGCCGGAGGCAAGAATGAGAGCGCGCTTCATCGCCGGACCACCATGATGAGGATCAGTCATTATGGCAGTTCCGGCGCGTGTCGCCACGATTACTGAATGGTGATGCGACCCCTGAGATTCGCGTTGTCGGGATCGTCGTGATCGTGAAAGCCGCACGACCGTGCCGTCGGGAGCGAGTTGGTCAGTCGGGACTGGCCGTTCGACAGGTTGCCGACCGCGTTGATCGGCGGGCAATCGGTGTGGTTCGGATGGGGATCCGAGGAGACGTTGTGCTCGCGTCCGTTGTTGTTCACGAACCGTGACGCTCTGCCCGACCGTGATCGTGACCTCCGAGGGTGTCACCCGACCGTTTGCGATGGTGATGGTTGCGCCGCTCGGTCCGGGTGTGCCTCCACCGCTGTTACCCGGGGTGGTGGGGGACCCCGCGTCACCACCGCCGCAGGCTGCCAGTGCAGCGAGAGCTCCCGCGGCGACGAGATGTGCTCCGATCAACCCGTACGTTCGTTTCACGCGTCCTCCGACCTCGACTAGAAGAATTTTCGTGACAGATTGAATCCGAGGAACCACTGGTCGTAGTCGACCCCGCCGCGCGCGACCTGCCCGAGTGTTGTCCCGAAGCCATTCGACACGTTGATCTGGAACAGGTGGCCGCCGGCGCGCGTCTCGAACGCGAACGAAATCTGATCCGCAAACGGCTTGTAACCGGTGACGCGGGGGGTGTACTCGGCGAGCAGGTACATGGAAGGCCGCACGCGGAGTCGGCCGCCAAGCCCGATCATCACCGTGTGCTCGTCCCCGAGCTCGAAGGGACTCGAGTTGAGGACCACCATCGGCTCGGCATAGAGC
>JACDBQ010000254.1 GCA_013694845.1 Acidobacteriota bacterium | reverse complement strand
GTGCCTGCACTTCGTCGAGGGTGCTGGCGGCCGGCAGGCCGAACGCGCTCGTGGTGCGCACGATGTCTGTAAGGATGGCCCCGGTCCGTGCCTCGATGTCACGTGCGACAGCTCCAGCGGCGTCGATCGTCCTCGGTATAGAACGTCTTGCCGGTCTCGCGCCACGGATGCGCGGCCGGGTCGCCAATAGCGTTCGCGTGCACCACGAGGTCTGCGAGCGCTCGCTGGGCGGCGAGGAGCTCCTCGACGGTTACGCTGCCGATCCCTGCGTTCAGTCTCAGCCTCGGAGCCTGAAGGAGAGGCCCGAGCTCGCCGGCGACGGCGTACGGGGACATCCCCAGCGTCCCGTAAGGATGATGCGCCGCGGTCACGTATCCGGCCAGCGCGTCCCGCACGGCCGGCAGGCGCTTCCCCGCCGCAGCAGCCGCTGCGATCGGCTGCAGTGAAGCATCGAGCGCCGTCGAAAGCTCCTTCATCACAGCCCGCTTGTTCGCCTTCGAGGAGTGCAGCTCAAGGCAGAATTCACCGAGCCCCGCGTCGGCAAGGCGACGGTGGACGACTTCGAGAGCGGCCATCTTCTCTGCGACGAAGAGCACGGACTTCCCCGCCGCAAGGGCCTGCGCCACGAGGTTGGTGATCGTCTGCGACTTTCCGGT
The DNA here is from genome assembly GCA_013694845.1 of Acidobacteriota bacterium. Classification (GTDB taxonomy): domain Bacteria; phylum Acidobacteriota; class Vicinamibacteria; order Vicinamibacterales; family 2-12-FULL-66-21; genus JACDCA01. Next base: position 1,487 of record JACDBQ010000254.1, on the reverse strand, counting down.
CCCGGGCGGGCCTTCAATGACGATGTCGTGCCCTTTGACGACCGCCGCGGCGGCGCGCATCTGACTGGAGTCGCGTCAACAACCTGGTGGGTAGCTTCGGGCGTGAAGTCCGCATCGAGCGGCATCTCGCGAATCTCGCTCGGCAACCCGTGGACGGAGCTGCCGGCGCGCGAGAGCAGCTGACGAATGAGCCGGTGCAGTCCGATCGGATCCGCATTCGCCTCGAGGTCCTTGAACATCACCAGCTTCTGAAACGAGAACAGTCCCAGATACATATCCGTCTGGACCGTCCAACCTTGCTGGTCCGAGACTGCGCCCGTGACGCCCTTCAGGAATGTCTGCAAGTCGTAGGAGTCTGGGATCGTCTCTGCATCCGGCAGCTCCGGAAGCGAGATGCCGTAACTGGATCGCAGGTACTCGAGCAGGGCGGGATTCACGAGGGCATCTTCATCGGCCGCCGCGATGCTGTAGCCCGAGCGAGCGGTCTTCCTGGCGATTTCAACCGGCAGCAGCACCAGCGGGGCTCGGAACCAGGTATCGGAATCGCGCGACTCGCGGTATTGCAGCATCCCGAGCGTGAGGAGCAGCGTATTGACGCCCTGCTCCTCGATCGCCGTCCGCGCCTGTTCGTCGATGCGGCGCAACGAGTGGTCCAGCGCCTCGGGTGCGATCTTCGTCTGGAGCCGGCCGTCGCGGTGGCGCTCGTCCACGGCGGCGGGGTCGTAGGGAACGAACTCGAGTGCCTCCTCGCTCTCGGATTCGAAGTCCAGCGGCTCTCCGTTCATGTCAGCCTCGAGCGTCGATCCGGTGTCCCTGACAGGCTCTCCGGCCGCGTCCTCGCCGTCCGCCGCCTTGAAGCGCATCGTCGCTTCGTCCAGGTAGATGTGGCGGAACACCTCCGCGGGGTGCTCATCGACAATGGTGATCGTGGAGACCTTGGTGGGCTTGAAATTCAGCGCGCGATTGCGGCGGGAGAGGTCGAGGAGCTTGCGCTTCCAGTTGGCAACGCTCGCGCCGATGCACCGCTGAAGGTCCATCGAATCGGCTTTGTGCGGATCTGCGGGGGGCATGTCCCATTCCTTGGCTATTCGGAGGGCAGATCATACCCGAAAGGCCGCAGGCGGCGGCCAATCTGACAACTGGAACTGCTGTCGTGACAGGGAGAGGGTGCCGGTCTGTCGACGTCCTATCAGGTCTGCGCGAGACGATGTATCGTCGGCGTCCGCGGTTACGCTTCTCGCCATCACCGAACCAGGTCGTCTCGGACAAAGATTTTGCGCTTGACGAAGCTGGGCAAGGGACGGCACCCTCGCCGCACCTTCTTTCCACGCCGGAGATCCAATGCCCAGGACGATGGCTGGCGGTGCTGTGTGTCTACTTGTTTGTACGGGTCGCTGAGCCTGGCGCCAGAGCACGACGAGCTGGCGCACTACTCGCGCGAAGACGCGGCCCAGGCGCCGCGGCGGCGAGGCTGCAGGCAATCGCCT
>JACDBQ010000248.1 GCA_013694845.1 Acidobacteriota bacterium | reverse complement strand
CATCAAGAACGGGTTTCACAGGGCGCTGGAGCTCGCTGAGATTCAAGACTTCACCTGGCACGACCTCCGGCACACGTTCGCCTCGTGGCTGATGATGCGCGGTGCGTCACTCAGGAGCGTCGCCGAGCTGCTCGGGCACCAGTCACTCAAGATGACCATGCGCTACGCGCACCTCTCGCCCGCCTTCTTGTCCGCTGAAGTCGGCCTCCTTGATCCGCCCGCGCCGCCTAAAGCCAAATCGAAAAGGGCAAGAAAAGGGCAACGTCCTTCAAAGACGGATCGAGGCGGGGCGAAGGTGGGGAAATTTCCGAAGGAAATTGGCTCGCCGCACTGGACGATTTCCGCAACTGGTTGATCCGAGAAGCGGCGTAAATCGCGACATTTCGCCACTATTTCGCTCAGAAGCCCAAACACGCCGCGTCTCTTGATGGATGAACGCAGGACGGCGGCGGTTCACATCATCGGCGGCCTCTTCTCTGGTGAGCGTAGGTGGCCCTCGGGCACGAACCCCTCTACGGCGCAACGAACGGCGCGCCTCCTTGTGCTGGCTTCGAGCTCGCCGATCACAGCCTCGGTCTTGTCCTCGGGGGCGGCGACGACCTCGTCGGCGTCCTCTTCCGCGTAACGAAGAGCCAAGCGGCCGACCGCGGGCTCGACGACTTCATGACCGTCCCACGCTCGCGCCCAGGGTGATGAGAACCTCGTCCAGTTGATCGAACGTCTCGCTAAACCCACCTGTACTCCCGGAGGCGATGGCACCGTCGAGAGCTTCCTTCGAGGGATAGAGATCGTGCATGACGACCAGGGTCTCGTTACCCCGTTCTTCGAAGGTCACCGTGGTGACAGCCCCACGACGTTCATAAGTAGAGAACCGGTCGAGACCGTGGGCTCGGCGTTACGTTTTTGTCGCAGACGAGAGCGACAACTCGTGAGGTTCTCTCGCCCTGATGCGCCGTCAGCCATTGCTGCGTTTCCTTCTGCCGGCGAACGCGCGCGGTGCGATTCAGGATTGCTCACATCTTGTCGCAGACGGGTCCTCTTACCGCCTTCTTCCCTTCGGCCCGCCCGCCGCTTCGCCCGGTCTTCATCCTGTCCTACACTCTCTTCCTGCAACGCCGGCGTTGGTTCGGCTTGTGACGTCGTTCAGCCACCCGTTCGTCCCCGGGGCGACGTTGCTGGCGGCAGACGGCCTTCCTCGTTTTCCGCGTAAACCCTGGAAAAGGGTTCGCCTGCTTTCCGCAAGTTCATGCAACCCTGCGACGACACGGATCCGAGTGTATTTCTGTAACGACGATTCGCGATGTGCAGGGATTCTACAGCAGCGGTGGTTTTCTCCCGCAGCACTCGGCCGGAATCGATCCGGCCGCGCTGCGATGTCCTCGTGAGAAATCAGCTGCGATGCAACAACTGGCGGACGTTACGTCGCCGCGGGCGTCGTCGGCGGCAATGGCGACCCGCCGATGTGCGCCAGAAGAGCGTCGTTGAAATGCAGGTGGCTCAAATTCTTGGGCGGCGGCACGACCGGTGGGCCTTCGATCGGCACTGGTTGGATTTCAGGTGGCCGGTTCTCATCACCTTGTTGACGCGACAGCGCGTACTCAATCTCTTTAGTGACCCATTCCGACGCCGCGGCGGCACGGGACCAGAAGAGGAAGAAAACGTCACACCGATCGATTTCTCGGTAAAGGGCACGCTCCCAGCGTTCCCCTGGGTCGAGGTCGAGGATGTCCTGGAACACCGAGATGCCCGCGATCTTGAACGCCTGAACACGGCGCAACACTTCTGCGCGATCCGCTGAGGAGTAGGACACGAACGCCTGCCGGTACTTCACGCCCTGCGCGCGCCGGCGCGCAACTGGAGCCGGCGCCGCATCCGCATCCAGCAGACCCACCTGAAACCGCAGTGTCCCGGCAGGCACACCGCCGACGGCAAAGCGTACGCGTCCTATGGCAGTGGATTGCGTGGCGTCGGCGGGCACTGCGGCCTCGAACTGCACCGATGCCGGCCGGCCCCGCCACACAGTCATCGCATCCGGTTCGGCAACGCTCAGAACGGCAAAGTCGAGATGCACATCGATACGTGTGCCATGCGGTAAATCCAAAGGTAGCGAGTAGGAGCCGCGGTGCGCCGCGTTTTCGTCGGCGCTGCGCGCCGCCGCGCTGATGGCCGTCTCAGCCCCCGGTGGATAAAGAAAGACCTGCACGAGGAACACACTCGCCTTGGCCACTGCGGCTGGGCAAAAGACGGCGGCGTCCACCGGGTCGGTCGTCCGCTGAGCAGAGCCCTCGGGTTGAGGAGAAATCTCCTTCACGGCTTCGAGGGCGCCCGGCGTTGACCGAAACCACCGTTCGCCGGACAGTGCCTGCGGGTCGCGTGCGATCACATTGAGCATAAGGCCTGCGACGCTGGCGTTTGCGACGTCACGGTGATCGCGAACGACCTGATGCGCGTCGAGGTTGTAGACGTGTCCGGCGACAAAGCGATACGTGGTGGTCGGCGCGCCGAGTGTCGTTTCAGCGTGGCTCAGTTCGGGTGTGTGCTGCGCGCCGTTCCGACCCAACGTGCCGAAATCGTCCTGCGCGTCACCGAATGCCGAAGACTGATCACCGGACATGCGGGACGCGAGTGAATACGGGACACCGACGACGAGATCGCCGGCCGTATGCGTGATGACCACAGGCCCGGTGATCTTTCCGTGCGTCAGCAAGCCCCGGAAGGCGCCCTCGTGATGGCGCGGGTATTGGGCAGCCGCGAATGCATAGTGCGAAAGCGCTGGCTGCAGCAACGTCAATGACGCCACTTGCATGGCCGTCGGCAACATCGCTGCCGCGACTGTGACGACGCGCGCGCCGTAACCGTGGCCTGCCAGGTGGATTCGAAGATGTGGGTGTCGCTCTCGCACTTGGCGCAGGAGCGGTGCGAGACCGGACGCGCCGACGAGATCGGCCTGAGTCTTGATGCGGTAATAGGCAGCGTAGCTTGCAACCCGGCTTGCTGCAGCCTGCACATCCGATCCGACCTCGCCCTCGAACGACGCGGCCCCGAGCGTGCTC
>JACDBQ010000236.1 GCA_013694845.1 Acidobacteriota bacterium | reverse complement strand
ACCGGCGAGAATACGTTTCTCATCGATGACCGGGATCCCCTGAAGCACGGGTTCAGGCTTTAGCCGCGGTCTTCAGGATCCGGACGCTCGAGAAGCAAAACGGATACGTTGTCGCGACATGGCCAGGCCCACGAGCACCCCGCGTCCCCGGACCCCGCACCCCGGAGACTCACCACCCGATCGCCAAGCCGTCCTTGCGCGGATCCGAGCCGCCCATCATCACGCCGGTCCTGGGGTCGATCAGGATGCCCTGAAAGCCGCCGAAGACGCCGATGCTGGTCACCAGGCGGTGACCGCGGGCATCAAGACCGAAGCGGGCCTCCGGTGAGATCGCGCTCTCGAGCGCGAGCCCGTTGGCCGTGTGGCGGAAGCGCGGGGCTTCGCCGGCCTCCTGCACGTTCATCCCGAATTCCACCATGTTCAGGAAGACCTGCACGTGCCCCTGCGGCTGCATGTCGCCACCCATGACGCCGAACGACAGCCAGGGGCGACCGTCCTTCATGACCATCGCGGGCACCAGCGTGTGGAACGGCCGTTTACCCGGTGCGAGCAGGTTCGGATGCCCGGCGCGAAGCGAGAACAGGCTGCCGCGATTGTGCAGCGCAATACCGGTGTCACCCGCGACGATGCCGGCGCCGAAGGCTTCGTAGATCGACTGGATCAGGGAAATGACGTTGCCGTCCTTGTCCGCGACCGTGAGATAGATCGTGTCGCCGTGGGCCTGTGGATGCTCTTCACCCGACGCTGTGGAGCCGCCGAGCGACAACGGCTTGTAGTCGCGCGCGGTCCGCTCGGCGTCGATCTCCTTGCGGCGCTCGGCCGCATACTCCTTCGAGAGCATCCGGCGGAGGGCCTCCGGCGGTGTCGCGCCGGCGTCAGCCAGCCATGCGTCACGGTCCGCGAATGCGATCTTCTTTGCTTCGACCAGCAGGTGCAGGTAGGCCGCGGTGTTGTGCCCGGCGGCCTTGAGATCGAATCCCTCCAGGATGTTCAGCATCTCCAGGGCCACGACGCCCTGGGTATTCGGCGGGAACTCGAGCAGCTGGTGCCCCTTGTAGGTGGCCGAAATCGGTTCGGTCCAGTCAGAGCGATGGGCCGCGAGATCGACAGCGGTCAGCAGTCCCTTGCGGCGCTGCATGTCCTCGCCGATGGCCTGGGCGATAGCGCCCGTGTAGAAAGCATCGCGCCCGCCCTTGGCGATCGATTCCAGGCTCGCAGCCAACTTCGGATTGCGAAAGATCTCACCGGTCCGCGGGGCGTGACCGCCGGGTAGAAACGTGGATTCGGCAGCGGGGTCGCGCGCGAGCGTCGCCTCCTGATCTTTCCATTGGTGCGCGATGATCTCGCTGACCGCGTACCCGTCCCTGGCGTAGCGGATCGCCGGCGCCAGCGCCCGGTCGAGCGTGATCGTGCCGTGCTTCGCGAGCAGCTCGCTCCAGCCGTCCACGACACCCGGGACACTGACCGACAGCTCGCCACGGTATGGAATGGACGTGAGATTCCGCCGTTTGAACTCGTCCACCGTTGCCGCCGCTGGGGCGCGCCCGCTGGCGTTCAGCGCCCGGACCGTCTTCGTCTTCGGATCGTAGACCAGCGCGAACAGATCCCCACCGATCCCATTCATCGTGGGTTCGACGACGGACAGCACCGCCGCGGCGGTGACCGCGGCGTCGATCGCGTTGCCCCCCTGCTGCAGGACGGCGAGCCCGGCCGCCGACGCCAGCGGCTGGCTGGTGGCGATGAGGCCGTTCCGCGCCATCACGACCGATCGCGTGGCGCGTGGATTCGGAGCCGGGCGGTCGCCGGGGGCTTGCGTGCTCGATCCTATGGTCGTCACGGCGATGATTCCAACAAGGGCAAGGGGTCGCATAGCGATGTCCTTTTTACGGGTTGGCCTGCGGCCCGCACGACGAACCCAACGACACGACGAACAGGACGTTTTCTGGCATGGAAGGCGTCGAGCCGTCGTGTCATTGGGTCGTCGGGTGTTGCCGAAGGCATGCGGATCGATCTGGCGGCCATCGACACTGACGAGGGACCGCCTGCCGGTTGATTCTAAGCCACCTGCCGCCAGCCCTGCGGAGTTCACGATCCCAACACGAGGCACACCAAGAACACCACGACCACCAAGCAAGTCAGCAAAACCGAAGGCACTTCTTTGTGAGCGTCGTGGTCCTGGTGCTCCTTGTGTTTGAGATCGTCTGGCAGCGGTCACCCAGAGCAGACCTTCTGGCCGTCCTGTCGGGTCGGTAGTACCATCGATGCAATGTCCATCCGCGATCGTGTCGATGCGCTCGTCGCAGAACTGCCGAAGGAACCCCAGTTCCCGACCCAGGGCGCCACGGTCTTCATCGACCTCGAGCGTCGCCAGGTGACCCGCGGCTATACGCCCATGCGCGTGGCAAGAGCACTGCTCGCCGGACGCGGGGCCAACATGTTCTACCTGCACCGGCTGCTCGACGAATCGCTGGACCCGCTGCACCCCGACATTCCCCTCATCTTCGGGTCCGGCGTGCTCACCGGTATCGTTCCGTCGGCCGCGCGCGGCAACGCAACGTCCTGGTCGCCGGAGTCCGGCGTCCTGATGGACTGCAACGCCGGTGACTACTTTCCCTCGTTCATCCGGATGAACGGCATCGACCACATCGTGCTCTACGGACGAGCGGAACGATGGTCGGTGATTCGGATCAAGGGAGGTGAGATCGAGTTTCTCGACGGCATGCCCTACCTCGGTCTCGACAACATCGACCTGCGCGAGCGGATCCCGCAGGATCTCGGCGGGACCTGGAACCGCGATCTCGCGATGGTCAACGTCACGGTCGCGGGTGAACATCAGGTGCTGTGCAGCGCCATCATGGGGGGGCCGAAGGCGTGCTACGCGCGCGGCGGCCCTGGCGCCAAGATGGGATCTCTCAAGGTGAAGGCGATCGTCGTGCAGGGTCAGACCCGCGACTTCGAGACCGCACAGCCATACAAGGGGTACAACCGGACCATCGCCCAGAAGTTGCTCGACACGTCCGTGGTCAAGCATGCGCTGAAGACGATGGGGACGCCCTTCCTGTACCGACCGAGCCGGCTGCTCGGCGCCATGGGAACGAAGAACAACCAGGAGACGACCTGGACCGACAAGCTCGATGCCGAGCACATCACACCCTACCGGCCGGGGATGGCGGGCTGCTTCCGGTGCCCCGTCAACTGCCGTCCACTGAACGAGATGAACCAGGACCCGGCAGACAAGTACGGCCGCGGTGACGGTCCCGAGTACGTCACGCTCGGCAAGTTCGGTCCGAACATCGGAATCGACCGGATCGAGAGTGTCATCCGGTTGAACAACATCTGCAACTATCTCGGGCTCGACACCGCATCCACCGGATCGACGATCGCGTGGGCGATGGAGCTGTTTCAGCGCGGGATCATCACGGCTGAACACACCGGCGGGCTGGAGCTGAAGTGGGGAGATGCCGAGGTGGTGGAGCGCCTGCTCTTCCTGCTCTCGCGGCGGGAAGGCTTCGGCAACGTGCTCGCCGACAGCACGCGGGCCGTCGACAAGGGGCACTATCCGGCGGAAGCGCTGAAGTATCGAATGGCGGTGAAAGGCTTGATGCAGAGCGATCCGCACGACGCCCGGATCCTGAAAGCCTTCGCGCTTGGTCTGGCCGTGGCCACGCGAGGCATGGACCACCTCCGCAACCGCGTCACCCTCGAAATCAATGCGCGGATCAACGACGATCCCGGGTTCAAGGAGCGCCTCTACGGATCACCGGTGAGCGCCGCGCCGAACAGCTACGAGACCAAGGAGCGCGCCGTCCGTGCCTGCGAGAACACCTACGCCGTCGGGGACTCGGTCGGCATGTGCCGATTCACCACCAAGCTGTTCAACAGCCCGTCTCTCCCGGGGCTCGAGGAGTTCGCGGTCCAGATCAAGAACGTCACCGGGCTCGACTACTCCGTCCCGGAGCTCGATCGCGTCGGTCTCAACATCATGGGGGTCGAGCGCATGATCAACGCGCGGCTCGGGGTGCGCCGCGAGCACGACACTCTGCCGGAGCGCTGGTTCACCGAGCCGGTCACCGTCGGGTCGTACAAGGGGGAAAAAATCGATCGCGACGAATTCGACGCGATGCTCTCCCGCTTCTACGAAGTCTCCAGCCTGACGCCGGAGGGTGTGCCGAACGCCGCGCTCGCGGCCAGCCTTCACCAGGTGCTCGGCCCGGCATGATCACCGTCGTGCTGCCGTCGACGCTCCGGGTCAACGATCGCAACCGGATCGAAGTGCACGATCCGGTCACGACCATCGCCGAGCTCGTGGATGCCATCGACAGACGGATTCCGGGCTTCCGTGAGCAGTTGGACGACTCCGTCTTCAACTTCGCCGTGAACGACGAAATGCTGCTGTTTCGAGCGCGCGAGCGCGCGCTGCGGGACGGAGACGTCGTCGAAGTAATCCCGACGATCTCCGGTGGTTGACCGCTAACCCGCCCTTGCGGGGACCCTAGATGAAGGCTACAGCGACGAGGGCGCAGACCAGCAGCAGGGCGACCAGGGCCTCGGCATTACTGGACACATCGAAATCGAAATACATGGTGTTTACCGTCCTTTCGCAAAGTTAGACGGCCCACTCCCGGGGAAAGTTTAGCGAGAACCATGACGAATCTGTGAAACGCCGAGAAACTCAAAAACAAAGAACCCAGAAACAGCGGACCCCGCACCCCGAACCCCGCGCCCCGGATCCCGCACCCCGGATCCCGCACCCCGGATCCCGCACCCTATTTGGTTTCCGAGCTCCGATCCGCGACGTAGCTCTTCCGGGCACGAGAGTTCATCCCCTGTTTCTTGATCTTCACCTCCAGTTTGTGCACCTTGCCGTCAAGAGCGGCGGGGGAGAACCCGAGGACGTACTGGCTGTGGAGCTCCTGCGCTACGCGGGTGAAGGTTGGCCCGAGCTCATCCTCTTTTTTCAGCAGAAAGAATCCTCCGCCGGTTTCTTCCGATAACTTTTTCAGCCCGCGATCGGGGCTTGACCGCTGCCGGCTCTGGCCGTTGAAGATCACCGTCTCGAGGCCGACCGAATAGACCATGATTTCCTTCGATCGGGCCTGGGTCATCACGTCGTCCAGGTCCCGGCGGCTGGCGGTGTCTGCACCGTCGGTGAAAACGAGCGCGACTTTGCGGCCCTGAACCGTCTCGAGATGCCGGATGCTCTCGTCGAGGGCGTCCCACAATTTCGTCGGGTAGCCATAATCGAGCTCTTTGAGAGAGCGGATGAGCAGGTCGCGGTCGCTGGTGAACTCGTCTTTCGGCAGGAACTGGATCTTGTCGTTGAAGGCCCCGACCCGGCCGCTGTCCTCGGGCAGCAGCCGCATGAGGAACTGCTCCGCACCCTGCTTCACGCGATCGAGGATCAAGGTCATGCTGCCGCTCGAATCGAGCATGACAACGACGGTGATCGGGGTGTTCTTGTTTTCGAACAGCGTGAGCTTCTGCAGCTGGCCGTTGTCGTAGACCTCGAAGTCACCCTGCTCGAGGTCGGGGACCAGGCGCCCCTCACGGTCCGTGACCGTGACGTACAGCGGGACCGTCAGCGTCCCGGTCCGGAACTGCGCCAGCATCGGGGTGGCCAGAAACGCCAGCGCGGCGGATCCGGTGAGCAGGTGGGCGAGGATCGTGTTCGTCATCTAGTCGGGTATCTCTTGAGACTTGTTTCGAGTATCGGCCGGATTGCATCGGCCATGCGCCGATAGCCGGCCGGCGACGGGTGGAGCCCGTCAGGCGATTCGAACAGCCGGTCAAGGTTGTCCGCGGCCGCCGCGGCCGCTCGCGTGTCCGCGATATCGATCGCCGGATCCGCGACGGCCGTCGTCCGGATCCACTCGTTGATCTCGCGCATCCGGGCGTTCTGACGGGGCGTCGCACTGTTGTAGGGAATGATGGTTCCCGCGATCACTGGAATATTCGCGCGCTTCGCAGCGTCGTACATCGCGGTCAGCTGCGCGATCGCATATTCGCCGCTGCGTCCCTGATACACGTCATTCACCCCGGCAATGATGACGACGGCGTCCGGCTTGACGCTGATGACGTCCCGCTCGAACCTGGCGAGGATTTCGTCGGTCCGTTCACCATTCACGCCATGATTCACGACGTCCCACTCGGGATGCGACTGCATCAACCAGTAAGCGTACTGACTCGTCTCATCTCCCGCACCCTTCGGCGGCGCCTCGATCCGCGACTTCCACCCCGGCGTTCCCGCCGTGGTGGAGTCACCCATGGCGACGATGGTGAAGGTCCGTTCCATTGATGACTTCTGGCCCGTGTCACGGGCCCCGGCTCTGAACACTGGGCCCACCAAGATCAGCATGAACACAAAGAAGAACACGTAGCCGCCACCGTGTTGCCCCGTTGGCGTAGTGGCGCTACCCGTGCTGCACCGTGTTGCCCCGTTGGCGTAGTGGCTTTACCCGTGTTGCACCGTGTTGCCCCGTGGCGTGTTGGCTCGACCCGTGTTGCACCGTGTTAACCGTGGCGTGATGGGTCTAACAGTGTTAAACCGTGTTGAACCGTGGCGTGATGGCTCTACCAGTGTTGCACCGTGTTGAACCGTGGCCTATTTCCCAAACAGCATCGCCGACGGATCGCGCTGCTTGCGCAGCTTGGCTGAGACCCCTTCCGCGGCTTTCATCACGCGGAGAATATTGAGGCCCAGGATCTTCTTGATCTCATCATCCTTGTAGCCCCGCCGCAGGAGCTCCGCCGTGAGTGCCGGGTACTTTGAAACATCCTCGAGTCCTTCCGGCACGCTGGTGATCCCGTCGAAATCACCGCCCAGGCCGATGTGGTCGATACCCGCCACCTTCCGGATGTGGTCGATGTGATCGGCGGCATCCGAAACGGTGGCCCTGGGAGCGGGATTGCCTTTGATCCAGGTGTCGAGCCCCCCTTTACGGGCGGCCTCGTCCGCGGGGAACTGCTGCTGGAGCCGGCTGGTCTCGGCAGTTTGCAGTGTGTTCCATGCGGTGACCTTCGGCGAGAGGAAGCCCGGCACGAAAGTCACCATGACGACGCCGCCGTTTCTGGTGAGCATCTGCAGCACGTTGTCGGGAACGTTCCGCGGCACGTCGTTGATCGCCCTGGCGGACGAGTGCGAAAAGATGACGGGCGCTTCGCTCGCCGCAATGGCATCCGTCATGGTGTCTGGAGACACGTGGCTCAGGTCCACCAGCATGCCGAGCCAGTTCATCTCTCGCACCACCTGCTCACCGAAGGGCGTGAGGCCGCCGTGTTGCGGCGCATCGGTGGCGGAGTCCGCCCACGGGGTGTTCTTCGAGTGCGTCAACGTCATGTAGCGGGCGCCGAGGCTGTGGAACATCCGGAGCGCCGCCAGCGAGTTGTCGATCGAGTGGCCTCCCTCCATTCCGATGAGCGACGCGATCTTGCCGCTCTTGAAGATCCGCTCGACGTCCGCGGCAGTCAGGGCCAGCGCGAACGCATCCGGATACTTCCGCATCATCTGGTGGACGATGTCGATCTGTTCGAGCGTTGCGGTGACGGCGGTCTGACCGGCGTAATCGGACGGGGTGTAGACGGACCAGAACTGCCCCCCGAGGCCGCCGGCTTTGAGGCGGGCGATATCGGTGTGAATCGTGGGCTGCGCCTTCGTAATGTCAAGTTTGTCGAGGTCACGCTGGACGTTTTCGCGCAGTGCCCACGGGTAGTCGTTGTGTCCGTCGATCAGCGGCACCTGCTTGTGAAGTGCGCGTGCGCGATCGAGCAGCGCGGCATCGGCTCCCTGCTGAGCGTGAGCGATCGTCATAGCTGCAAGTACCGCCAGGCAAAAGGGAAATGTCTTGGACATGTTGGTTTCAATACTATCGGCTTTCGGCCTTAGACTTTAGCCGGGGCCCGGACCCCCAACCCGGACCCCGGAGAGATCAAATGCCTGACAAACCCCCTGTGACGCTGGAATTGATCTGGGAACACGACCTGGTATTCGGCGGGAAGTCCGGTGATGCGCGGGTGACCCTGGACAGCGCGGGAGCGGCGGGACCGTCGCCAATGCAGGCACTCGCGTTCGGCCTGGCCGGCTGCATGGCGATGGACCTCGTGCACATCCTGAAGAAGGGGCGGCACGACTTCCGCGGCCTTCGCGCCGACCTGGTTGGCGGGCGCGCCGACGCCGAGCCGCGGCGCTTCACCCACATCGAACTGCGCTACACGATTACCGGCAGCGTGCCAGGTGAAGTGGTCCAGCGTGGCATCGACCTTTCGCGCGAGAAGTACTGCTCGGTATGGCACTCCATGCGGCAGGACATCGAGTTCACCGTCACGTTCACGGTTTCCTCCGGAGACTGACACCTGGGCGCTCGACGCAGCTATCTCGACTGGCTGCGCGGCCTGGCCGTGCTGATCATGATCGAGGCGCACGTCCTCGATAGCTGGACGCGGCTCGATCA
>JACDBQ010000235.1 GCA_013694845.1 Acidobacteriota bacterium | reverse complement strand
GGCCGGGGCTTTTTGCCCCGGCGCGTCGAAAAATCGAGATCTGACCCCAGATCGGCGGGACCCAGATTAGCGTCGGCGGACGGCTGCGGCCGCCGCCTTTCGCCTGGCTTGCGGAGGTCTGTCGATTGCGCTCCGGAAGGCCTCGTGGCCCCGAATGTTCTCGAGGTCTGGATCCTGCCTGGCCTGGGAGCGGTTCTCCGGGTTGAGGGCAATCGATCGCCGCAGGTGCTCGAGCGCCTCCTCGCGGCGTCCACGCATGCTGAGTGCGGCCGCCATGATGTAGTGCGCGTGGTCGTTGTCTGCGTCGGCCGTGAGCGCTCGCTGAAGGTGGTTCAGCGCGGACGTGTGATCGCCGGAGTTCAGCGCCACGGTCGCCGCGTAGACGTGCTCACCCGACGTCTGGGGCGGCGGCGTCTGCCGGGCGGTCTCCCGTTCGCAGACCCTCAGGTAGAGCCGGGCGCGCTCGAGGAGCTCGCGTTCCTCGGGATACCGCTCGATCACCGCCCGGAACAATTCGGCGGCCGCCGTGTAGTCATGTCTCTGCAGGGCCTGGACGCCCCGCTCGTAGATCGCCACGGCCTCGTAGAAGCCAGGTTTTCTCGGAGGGGGAGCGGGGGCCGAGGCAACGGCTGGCGCGGTCACCACCGGCGGCGCTGTTTGAGGTCTGGGGATGGGGGCCTTGCGGACCACGGGTCTTGCTACGGGCTTGACGACCGCCCGCGGCTTGCTCGACCCACGCGATTTGGCGGCTGCCCGCGGCTTCGCCTTGCCCGCGCCTGCCCGGATTGATCGCGGGGCGGCGCCTTTTCGGGCCGTCGCCTTTTTCTTTACCGTCCGGGGAGCATCTCCCCGGCGCTGCTTGGCCAACCTGTCGCCTCCTGCCGGCGTGTGTCTCGGCGGGCAAAAGTAACAAATCGGCTGATGGACGGTCAAGCGCGATACGCGATCGACTGTTTTTGGCCCAATTTGGTCAATCGCCAGATTCAGGATTTTCTTCAACCGCGTTGAATACGGTTCGGGCACTGACCCCGAACATAGCCGCGACCTGGCGGATTCCAGCCCGCCGGTCAATCGAGCTGTCCTTGGTCAATGCCCAGAAAACTGAAGCTAGCTCCGCCCCCTCTACCGACCCAGGCTTAGACCCAGCCGGTAGCGCAGGCCACAGGACTAGCACGAACTCACCCTGCGACGGAGGAAGGGCCGAGAGCCACCCAGATATTGGGCGAATGCTAAATGTTTCGTGGATCTTTGTTAATTCGCGCCCAATTGCTAGTTGTCGGTCACCCAGAGTGTCTTGGAGATCCGATAACGTCGCCACGATCCGGTGCGGCGCTTCGTAGATTACGAGGGGAAACGGGTGATTGAGGAAGCCTTCAAGCCATTTTTTTCTGGGTATTGACCTATTTGGTGGAAAGCCCACAAAAGTAAACCCGTCCGAATCGAGTCCGGCGGCCGACACCGCCGCCGTGACCGCGCTCGCGCCGGGCACCGGGAGCACCAGCACTCCGGCGCGATGCGCCGCGGCGACAAGACGACTCCCTGGGTCCGAGACCGCGGGAGTTCCGGCATCCGACACCAGCGCGATCGCCTGGCCGCCGAGCAGGCTCTCGATCAGCCGGGGGGTCTTCGAATGCTCGTTGTGCGCGTGCAGGCTCGTCGTGGGCGTGGAGATGGAGTAGTGTTGGAGGAGCTTTGACGTGCGACGGGTGTCTTCCGCCGCGACCAGCGAAACTTCGCGGAGGATCCGCAATGCCCGCAGCGTCACATCCTCGAGGTTGCCGATAGGCGTGGCCACCACGTAGAGAATGCCGGGCATGACTGACCGGGCCGAATTGTAGCGCATGTATTCAGCCGAACCCCTTCCCCATTTCGTCGACGAGTACCTCTCGTACCTGCACGAAGTTCACCCAACCAGCGCCACCTTCGATGGTGTTCATCTTCATGACGATCTGCTCGAGGATCTGAGTCGGCGCGCGGTCGACGGCCAGGTTCGCGATCTCGGCGCCCTCGCGCGCCGGCTCGCGGCCATCGATCCCGCCCGGCTGACCGAGGCGGAGCGGCTCGAGCGGCCGGCCCTCGAAGCCACTATCCGTTCGCGCCTGTTCGAACTGGAGCAGGTGCGCACGTGGGAGCGAAGCCCGCAGCATTATGCGGACATCATCTCCACGAGCCTCGCCGGCCAGGCGCTGTTCGAATACGCTCCGTTGGCGCAGCGCGCCCGCCGGATCGTCTCGAAGCTCCGCCAGGTTCCGCGCCTTGTCCAGGCGGCGAGAGACAATATCAAGGATCCTCCCGGCATTTTCGTGAAGGTCGGGCTCGAGAGCATGCGCGGCACGCAGCGCTTTATCGATGAAGACCTGCCGCGCGTCTTCTCGAGGCTGGACGACCTCCACATTCTGGGCGATCTGGCCGACGCGTCGATCGAGGCATCCGCGTCGCTCGGCACCTACATCGAGTATCTCGAGAAGGACCTGGCGCCACGGACCAAGGGCTCGTTCCGCCTCGGGCGGGAACGCTTCGAAGAAAAGCTGCGCCTCGACGAAGGCTTGACGCTGGACGTCGACCGGCTCCTGGCCATCGCCATGCGGGAACTTCACACGACGCAGGAGGAGTTCCGCCGGGTCGCCAGCCGGATGAACGGCGGTGATCCACGCGCCGCGTGGGAGCGCGCGAAAGCGGACCATCCGCCGGCCGGCCAGCTCGTCTCCGTCGCCCAGCAGCAGCTCGGAGAGCTCGTCGACTTCATCAGCAAGAACCGTATCGTCACGATTCCGGAAGGCGCTCCGGTGGACGTCGCACCGACGCCGAAGTTCTATCGCTGGACCTTCGCCAGCATGTGGACGCCGGGGCCGTTCGAAGCGCGTCCGCTGCGCGCGACCTACTACATCACCGACGTCGATCCGTCGTGGACCGCCGAACGTCAGGCCGAGCACCTCCGCGATTTCAACTACGGCAACCTGTGGTCGATTTCGATTCACGAGGTTTTCCCCGGCCACTTCCTGCACTATCAACACCTGCGCCAGGTGCGGTCCAAGCTTCGCAAGTCCATCCTGTTCTCATCGACGGCGCTGGTCGAGGGCTGGGCGCACTATTGCGAGCAGATGATGCTCGACGAAGGATTCAGGAAAAACGAGCCAGGTGTGCGGCTCGGACAGATCGCCGAGGCCCTCATCCGCCTATGCCGGTTCATCGTCGGTATCCGGCTGCACTGCGAAGACATGTCGGTCGAACAGGGGGTGCGGTTCTTCAAAGAGGAGGCGTTCCTCGAGGAGGCCACCGCGCGGCGGGAAGCGGAGCGCGGAACGTTCGATCCCTCCTACGTGCTGTATTCGGCGGGCAAGCTGATGATCCTGAAGATGCGCGAGGACTACAAGGCCAAGATGGGGGCGGCGTACTCGCTGCGCAAGTTCCACGACGAGCTGCTCGGCAACGGCACCGTGCCCCTCTGGCTGCACCGCGCGCTGATGCTGGGTGAACAGAACGGCGCGCTGCTCGAATGACCTGTGTCCGGGGTCCGCGTGCTATTGTTGGACACCGTCCGACCGATGCCGCTCTACGAATACAAATGTGACGCGTGCGACAACCGTTTCGAGAGGATCGTGAAGTTTTCCGATCCGCCGCTCGAGGTGTGTCCGGCTTGCGGCGGTAAGGTCCAGAAGCTGTTCTCGTCACCCGCGATCCAGTTCAAGGGCTCCGGCTTTTACATCACCGACTACGCCAAGAAATCGTCGGGAGACAGCAAGTCCTCGTTGGAGAAATCGTCGGACAAGGCGTCGGACGCGGCGAAATCCGATTCGTCGAAATCGGAGGGGAAGTCCAATACCGGGAAGTCGGATGCAGGGAAGTCCGATGCCGCGAAGTCGGATGCTGGGAAGTCCGATGCCGGGAAGCGAGAAGGCACCGCGCCAGCCCCAGCTCCATCCTCCCCCAGCGCGAAGGAATAACCCGCCGGCAACCCGACGCTATGACTTGGCTGCCGTCCTCGCCGGCGAACCTGAGTCCGGCGCGCCCAGGTTTTGGTCGACCGTGTGCAGGTATTCGCGGAACTGATCCGCGAGATCGGGACGCCGCAGCGCGAAGTAGACCACCGCCTTCAAAAACCCGAGCTTGTTGCCGGTGTCGTGTCGGACGCCGTCGATCTGACAGCCGTAGATCTCCCGCGTCTTCAGCAGCCGGCGCAAGCCGTTGGTGAGCTGAATTTCCCCGGCGCGATCCTTTCCGATTGTTTCGAGCGCGGGGAAGATGTCGGGTGTCAGCACGTAGCGCCCGATGATCGCGAGGTTCGAGGGGGCTTCGTGCACCGGCGGCTTCTCGACCATGTCGCGGATCCGGTACACGCCCGGCCGGACCTCCTCGGCATCGATGATCCCGTAGGAACTGACCGTCTCGCGAGCTACTCGTTCGATCGCGAGCACCGGGCCGCCAAGCTCGGTGAAGACGTCGATCATCTGACGCATCGCCGGCGGCTGGGCATCGATCACGTCATCGGCGAGAATGACGGCGAACGGTTCGTCGCCGACGAGGGTCTTGGTCGTGAGGACGGCGTGGCCGAGGCCAAGGGGCTCGCCCTGGCGGACATAGGAAAAGTTGATCAGGTTCGAGATCTTTCGGATCTCGTCGAGCTGGTCCTTCTTGCCACGCGCCTCGAGGAACGATTCGAGCTCCACCGACACGTCGAAGTGGTCTTCGATCGCGTTCTTCCCGCGGCCGGTGACGAGGATGATGTTGTCGATTCCCGATGCCACCGCCTCCTCGACGCCGTACTGGATGATCGGCTTGTCGACGAGCGGCAGCATTTCTTTGGGCTGCGCTTTGGTCGCCGGCAGAAATCTAGTGCCGAGGCCGGCGGCGGGAAAGACCGCCTTGCGAATCACGCCGTTCACGTCTTCGATCCTATCGCAGGAGCGCGACGGGGCGATATAGGATTTACCAATGCTGGATGCGGTGTTCGTGCGCGATCACATCGAAGACGTCCGTCGCGGATTGCAGAGTCGCGGGGTGCACGCGGACGCTGAGCTGGAGCAGATTGCTACGCTCGAGACGCGGCGACGGCGGCTCATACCGGAGATCGAGGGGCTCAAGCGCGAGCAGAACGCCGCAGCGGACCGGGTCGCCCAGGCGAAGCGACAGGGGCAGGACGCTTCGCCGATATTCGCGGCGAACAAGGCCAGAGCCCACCAGATCAAGACGCTGGAGATCCAGCTCGAGGGCGTCGAACATCAACGGACCTCGCTGTTGATGACGCTGCCCAACCTGCCGCACGAGAGCGTGCCGCACGGGAAGACCGCGGACGACAACGTCGAAGTGCGACGCGGTGGCGAGATCCGTTCGTTCGACTTCGAGCCCAAACCCCACTGGGATCTTGGGCCAGCGCTCGGCATCCTCGATTTCGAGCGCGCCACGCGCATGTCTGGCGCCCGGTTCTCGGTGCTGATCGGCGCCGGCGCGCGGCTCGCGCGTGCCCTGATCAATTTCATGCTCGACGTGCACACGAGAGACCACGGATACGTCGAAGTGGAGCCGCCGTTTCTCGTCAACGCGGAATCGCTCCGCGGCACCGGGAACCTGCCGAAGTTCGAGCAGGATCTCTTCAAGATCGCGGGCGACTGGAACCTCTACCTGATTCCGACGGCGGAGGTGCCGCTGACGAATCTTCACCGGACCGAGATCCTGGACGGACGCCGGCTGCCTATCCGCTACACCGCCTATTCCCCGTGCTTCCGCAGCGAAGCGGGATCGTATGGCGCGGATGTGCGCGGCCTGATACGCCAGCACCAGTTCGACAAGGTGGAGCTCGTCAAGTTCACGACCGCCGAACAGTCGCCCGACGAACTGGAAGCGCTGACGCGCAACGCCGAAGAAATTCTGACGCGGCTCGAGCTGCCGTACCGGACGATGCTCCTGTGCACGGGGGACATGGGATTCGCCGCGGCGAAGACCTATGACATCGAGGTGTGGTTACCGAGCCAGAAGACCTATCGCGAGATTTCGTCCTGCAGTAACACCGAGGCCTTCCAGGCCCGACGCGCCAGCATCCGCTATCGTCCGAACGGGACGGGTAAGGCGGAGTTCGCGCACACGCTGAACGGTTCCGGCCTGGCCGTCGGGCGCACGCTGATCGCGATCCTCGAGAATTATCAGCAGGGGGATGGATCGATCCGGATTCCCCCGGCCCTGCACCCTTACATGGGAGGGGTCGAGACCATCACCCCCACTGATGGTTTGGCCCCCACCCGCCGATAATTGAAGAGCTGAGGGAGGCCAACGCTTCGCTCGCGTTCCATGTCCCCGTGCGCTTTGCGTGGAATCCCGTGTTTCGCGCCGTGAATAAAGGACAGCCATGTCGAGCTCAGTGACAGAAGATTGGTACGAGACGCTGCAGATCAGCCCGAACGCTGACGCTGACACCATCCAGCGGGTCTTCCGGCTGCTGGCCCAGAAGCTCCATCCCGACAACCAGGAGACTGGAGACTCGTCTCGCTTTCGACGGCTGCACGAAGCCTATCTCGTGCTCAGCGACCCGGAAAAACGTGCGAAGTACGACGTCCAGCACGACGGACTGAGGCGCGAACGGTGGCGGTTTGCGGCCACGCCTGCGCCCGCCGAGAACGATTTCGAGCAAGAACAGCTGTTGCGGTGTGTCGCCCTCGAGATCCTGTACAACCGGCGCCGCACCCAGCCCGAGAAGCCCGCGATCTCGCATCTGGACCTCGCGCAGCTGACCGGCCAGCCCCGCGAACACCTGGAATTCACGATCTGGTATCTGGTCCAGCGCAAGCTGGTGAGCCGCGACGACCAATCCAGCCTGACGATCAGCGCTGACGGCGTCGACTACGTCGAGCAGAGTCAGGGCGTCAAATCCCGCCGCCGGCTCTCCGCGGTCGGCTAAGGCTTCTCCAGGCCTTCTCACGCAGGCAGCGTCCCGGGCGACACACGAACACGGGCGGCACCACGCCTTCGTGGCTGGTGTCGCCGTGCCGCCGCGCACTAGACGAGGCCTCGCAACCCGATCCTCTACCGCCCGCCGCCCACGATCCTGAGTCCCGTCGGCGCGCGCAGCCCGGTCGAACTTGCCTGCACCACGGTCACCGTTGCGCCGCCCAGGGTGATCGTGCCGGTCCTTGCGAGCGCGGTCCCGTTAGCCGAGACCTTGTAGGCGACCGAGGCGTTGCCGGATCCGGCGGTGGTGGATAACGCGATCCAGGTGGCCGTTGTCGTCGCCGTCCACGCGCAGGTGCTGGTGACGGGGATCGTTCCGGCCCCCCCACCCTACGCCACCGAGACGGACGTCGGGCCCACTGCAGCGGTGCAGGTGTTCGCGTTCTGCGAGACCGGGAACGCGCGCCCGCCGATGGTGAGTGCCGCCGACCTCGCGAATCCGGTGGAGTTTGGCGCGACGTTATAGGCCACCGAGCCGCTGTCCGTGGCCGACGGGTTACCGACCAGGGTGAGCCAGGTGGCGCTGCTGGTCGCGATCCACCCGCAGGATGTCGTGGTCGAGAGCGCAACGGCGAACGACCCGCCGGTTGCGCCTGCGGTGTTCGCGGCGCCAGCGTGTATGTGCACGCCGCTGCGGCCTGGGTCACGGTGTAGGTCCGCCCGCCGATCGTCAGGGTCCCGGTGCGTGTGCCCGAGGGGTTGACCGCGACGTTGAAGCCGACCGTGCCGTTGCCCGAGCCGCTGGCGCCGGCGGAGACCGTGAGCCACGGTGCATTGCTGTTGGCGGTCCACCCGCAGCCGGAGCCGGTGGTCACCGCCACCGCACCGGTGCTGGCAGCCGACGCGACCGGCGCACTGCTCTGGGCCAGCGTGAATGTGCACGTCGCCCCGGCCTGGGTCACCGTGAACGTCTGCGCGCCGATCGTGAGGGTCCCGCTGCGTGTGGCCGAGCTCTGGTTGGCGGCGATGCCGAAAGTAACCGTCCCATTGCCGGAGCCGCTCGCGCCCGCCGAGATCGTGAGCCACGTCGCGTTGCTCGTGGCAGTCCATGCGCAGCCGGCGACCGCCGTGACCGCCACCGCCCCGGTGCTGGCGGAGGCCGCGACGGACAGGCCCGTCTGCGCCAGCGTAGAGGTGCAGGGTGCCGCGGCCTGGGTCACCGTGAATGTCTGCCCGCCGATCGTCAGGGTCCCCGTGCGTGCGGTGCCGGTGTTGGCGGTGACGCTGAAGGTGACCGTGCCGTTGCCGGAGCCGCTGGCGCCGGCGGAAACCGTCAGCCAGGCCGCATTGCTGGTAGCGGTCCACGGGCAACCGGAGCCGGCAGTCACGGCCACCGCACCGGTGGCGGTCGTCGCCGGCACTGCCTGCCCCGCTGTCGCGATCGATGCCGTGCAGGCGGCGGAGAAGCCGAATGGATTCGAGAGCCCGCTGTCACTGCTCCCAGTCGGCCCGATCGCAGAAACGCGTGCTTCGTACACGACGCCGGCGGATGGGAGCCCGCTTAGAAGGCTGATGAAGCTGACGCGCATCTTGCCATCCGGACCCGGCGCCGGCTTGCCGAGGTTGACCCTTTCGCAGGGGACCGCCTCACCGGTTCGGTACAGCGCGAGGCCGTAGCTCCCGACGACAGGCGTTCCGTCGCCGGCAAGCGCGTTGTGGTCCGTCGAGGGTCGAATTCCGCCACCCGCGGGTCCAGTACAGACTGGGCCATGACCACGACCACGGACGCCGAAAGGACGAGCGCGATCGCGGCCGCATGCGCGACGCGAAAGCGAGAGATGAATCGCATTGAGATCACTCCACGATCGTGGAGCAGCCTGGTTACTGGGAACGGCGTGGCGAAGTGCAGGATCGGGTCTGCGTGCCAACACCCGCGAATCTGACCAAACCCGAGCAATTCGCGCGGCGAGAGAGGAGCGACGTCACCGGGTCGAGTGCGGCTTTCGTTGGTCGGCGTGCAAATCTGTCAACGAATACAGCGCCCGTCCATCGCCGGTCGGTTCGGAAAGGTTCTCGGGCGCTCCTCTATACCCCACCGGCATAGAAGGATGTGGCGCGCGGTCTATGGTTTCTCGCGTATTGACCAGCTAGACTCGGTCTGCACTTCCGCTCCCCGAGTGCAGGTGACTGATTTCATGGAAGCACAGAGGCCCGGACCGGAGGGATACGTCTGTCCGAATTGCGGTTATTGGATTGGCGAAGCTCACCGTCCCGACGTCCGCTTGCTCGAGCAGCAAATCGCCGGCCTTCGAGTTGAGAACGCTCAACTGAGGGAAGCCGCGAAGGCTTTCGGCGAGCTCGCTGAACGATTGAGTGAGTTGCTCCGGGAAAACGGTCGGCACTGAACGTGACAGCCCACATTCGCTGTCACGACGCCAACTTTGACCGGGGTGGTGAGTGACTCGGCACCGGCCTGCCAATCGCAGCGGCTCACGCCCTGGGTCCTTTATGGCGCGACCTGTTCAGCGATGGTCAACAATCCGTGGGGCACAGCTGCTCGTCGCCGGGAGCGCGACGGCAGGCCTGCGTCGGTCGTGAGCTGACCGCAGTCTGTGGCTCTCGCCGATGGCACCCACCCGGCCTGCCGACGCGCCTTGAACGCCGCCCTGACGTGCCCACGGAGATCGAAAATTCTGCCGAAACGCGTCCATTCGACGATCTGCTGGTCCTCGATCACGACCAGCCGGACCCCTTCCGGTCCATCCATCACGATCCCCTGGCACATGACACCCGCTCTCGTCAGGCGCCAGGCAGTCACGATCTGTAGCGATCCGAAATTCATCTAGAGCCCCTCGAAGACAAGAAGGGGAGCCGTCACGTTCTGGGACAGTTACTGGGGATGGTCAAGATAGCATGAAATCCGTCGCTCGATTCGGTTTCGCGTCGCACGCTTCGCTGATCGCTCGTCGTCCGCGCGAACTTCCGGCCGCCAACCTCCGATTGGCTCCGGCGAGGTTGGTGGAGCCCTTCCCCCCACGACGGCCCGTCCTTTGGTTGACCGCGTCGTTCCCGGGACCTGTCGTAAAATAAACGGTCCTCGCAAGCTGCTGCGTCGCTAGGATTCCCCACCACGGAGAGATGGCCGAGTGGTTTAAGGCGGCGGTCTTGAAAACCGCAGTACTCGGAAGGGTACCGGGGGTTCGAATCCCTCTCTCTCCGCCATCCCCCTGACCAATCGAGACCGCAAAGGAGTATCGATCCCGCTGGTGTGGGGTCGCCGACAGTCGATCCGGGTCCACCCGGCCACCCACGTGTATTGCCCATTGGGACCTCCCCCGCAACGCGATAAGATGTGCACTCCAGTCACCAGAAGAAGAGGTTCCGTTGGCAGACTTGACCGCAGCCGACTTCGCGGACCTGATCGCGGAGCGGATCAGGGCCGAGCACGTCTCCATCTCTGCACGATGGCTCGATCGGCTGCGTGCATTCCTGTCTCTGGACGCGAACGACGTGTTCCCGACCGATCGGCTGCTCGATCACATCCCGGCCCTGATCCATGAAGTCGGCGCCTACGTCAGCGCGCCCGAGGCGGAGTCGGTGGCGGCCAACACCGCCGTCATCTCGAAGGCGCAGGAGCTCGGGGCCCTGCGCCACTCCCAGCGCGCGTCGGTCCACCAGTTGCTCGCCGAATACCGGCTGCTCGGCGGCATCCTCACGACGTTTGTCGAAGAAGAGATCGAGCGCCTGGGCGTCGCTCCGGCCGCAATGGAGGCGATGGCCGTGCTGCGG
>JACDBQ010000230.1 GCA_013694845.1 Acidobacteriota bacterium | reverse complement strand
GCCTACGGTCGTCTTCACGCCTGGCAAGTAATTCGAAAAACAGCTTAACGGCAGGACTTTCTCAAACTGACCCACCACGCAACGTTCGACCGGGGCCGCTGCGCTACCTGATCCTGAACAACGTAATGTCGTCACGGCTGACTGCGAGCCGTTCGAGTGACGGAGTGGCCAGCGCGCGACGAAGCGTCTCGCCGCCGTCGGATCCGAAGCGCCGGGGATGCAGCATCAGGTGGGTCGCGCCGGCGCCGCGCATCGCCTCGAGTGCGCGAGCATCCGGAAAGTGCCAGAAGTCGTCGGCGTACTCCCGGTATGTCCGCGGCGTGTATCCGCTGTAGCCGTTCATCAGCGGACGCCAATGGGCCGTCGAGTTCAAGACGTACTCGGCATTCTGGAAGATGGTCTGCGGCAGGTAGAACGGTACTTCCACGAGCACGACCGGGCCCGGCTCCTGCGCGAGCAGCGAATAGGTCCGGGGGAACCCCTGGAACGCCGTATAGGTGAATGGCGCGCGCAGGGCTTCGAGGTTCACCGCCAGCAGCGCCGCGATCGCCAGCAGCACACCGGCCCGCTCGGGCATGCGCGCACGAATCGCCGCCAGTCCGAGCCCGGCGAGCAATGCGGCGCCCATGAGGAACAACACGCCAAAACGCCCGGCGGCGCGCAGCCCCGACATCGGCGGAAACGCCGAGTACACCCACCCGTAGATCGGCGTCCGCGTCCCGAGCGACAGCACGCAGCCGACCGCGCACAGCCCGGCCAGCGCCAGCACCTGTCGTCGCGTGGCCGGCTCGGCGCGGCGCGTCCCGCAGACACCAACCGCATTCAGCGCAAGCAGCACGACGACGATCCCCGGGAAGAACGCGTCCGGGAATTCGCGGGTTGCGCCGGCATTCCACAGTCGATCATGGACCCGGCTATAGGATGCGACATAGCCGTCGATCGTGGCCGAAAACTGCCAGACGCTCTCGAGCGTCCGTGACATGCCCTGTTCGGTGGCGACCCGACGGTAGGGAAGATACAGGGGCACGATCGCGATGCCGGCGAGGATTGCCGCGAGCAGAAAGCCGCCGAGGACCTGCGCCGGTCGGCGGATCCACTCGGCCGACTTGGTGAGGATCAGCACGCCCAGGGCCACGGTCGTGAAGATCACCAGGTAGCCCGACGAATACGCCATCACGATCATCCATCCGGCCAGCCGGAACGCGTGTCGCCGGTGACCCGTCGCCACCAGGCGATCCCCAGCCAGCAGCGCCAGCGGCAGGCCGTACGCGTGCGCCGCCTGCAGGTGTTCGAGCCGCACCAGCGACTGCGTGTTGAACGCGTAGGCCGCGCCCGCCACCAGCGACGACAGGTGGTCGCCGGTCCAGTGGTACGCCAGCGCATACCCACCGAGCATGGTGAGCGACAGTCCGGCAAGCAGCAGCAGGTTGTGAACGAGGACTGGGGATCCGCCGAGCAATCGCACCGGATACCCGAGCAGCGCCGGCACGATCAATGGCTCAGAGAACGCCAGAGCGTCGGGTGCGGGGTGGAAGATGTTGGCCTGGAACAGATCAAACGGGGCGCGCGGCAACCGGTGCTGCACCCACGCAACGATCCACTCATTGAGCAGGACGTCAGCATTGTGATGAAGCGACAGCGTGCCGGGGGCCGTGGCGAGCGGCCAGGTGTGGCCGATGGCGAGCACCACAGCGACCAGGGCGGCGCGCGTCCACGGCGACCGCAGCGCCGCGTTCATCGCACCGCGAGGTTGCAAATCAGCGGGCGCAGCATGTCGATTGCGACGTGTTGCCCCCGCCGAGCGGAGTGATCACGTCCGCATCCCGCGTCCCGCATCCCGCACCCCGCATCCCGCACCCCGCATCCCTGACTTCTATGTGCTGAGCTTACCGCGCCGCCTTCGCCTGTACCTCGCCCATGACGCGAAGGAGGTTGCCGCTCCAGATCTTGTCGATCTGCGCCTCCGTATACCCGCGGCGCACGAGTTCCAGCGTGACGTTGAACGTTTCGCTCGCATCGTTCCAGCCGTCGACGCCGCCGCCGCCGTCGAAGTCCGAGGAGATGCCGACGTGATCGATCCCGACCTTCTTCACCAGGTAGTCGATGTGATCGACGAAGTCACTGACGTTCGCGCGCCGCGGTGCGGGGAATGTGGTGTTGATCTCGTCCAGTCGGGTCTGCAGCTCCGCGCGCTTCTCGTCTGGCAGGTCAGCGAGAGGATTGTTTCCGCGGTCCTGACC
>JACDBQ010000223.1 GCA_013694845.1 Acidobacteriota bacterium | reverse complement strand
CGCTGAGACTCAGCACGACGCGGTGCTGGCCGGCTTCGGCCGCCTTCATCACGTAGGTCGTGTAGTCGATCTTTATCGCCTGCTGCGCGAAAGGCGCACCCATGACGCTTTCGAGGGCCCGCTTGCGATCCGCGGGGGTTCCGTCTGGAGGCAGCGCGTAGCCACTGCGCGAGCTCACCCGTGCCCCCGGGCGGGTCACCCTCACCGTCACGCGGCGGTACTTGCCGCGATTCGTTCGCGCCTCCGCCGAGGGAGTAAACCCAAGCAGGTAATAGTCCTGCGCCTGTTCGGCGATCCGGTCGAGCGCCGGTCCGCTGCGCGCGCTGGCGTCGATCACCATCATGCCGTCGGTCTCCACGGCGAGCGTCGACAGCGGTGCGATGCGCGCCTGGATCTCGGTCGCGCGGAGCGCCTCGGACACATGCGCTTCGTCGAGCGGGATACCTCGCTGATTCAGGTCGAATGTATGGAAGACGCAGTAGCTCTGGGCGGCGGCGGCGGCGACGTGCTCGAGCTCGCGCGACAGGTTGTCCTGAAAGAATCCCTCCGAGAACAGGACTACGGTCTTTCGTCCTTCGATGTCGCGGAACTGGGCGACCACGTCCGACAGGCGCTGGAGGAACTGCCGGGATGCGCTGTCGGTCTGATTGACGATGACCCGGGCATTCTCGACCAGCAGCTTCTTGGTCACCGACGGATCTTCAGCCGAGGCGACGCGGCCGGGAGCGCCCGTGATCTGCGTGTTCGTCAAGTCCAGACCCGCCTGGCTGCTCATGCGCTCGAGGAGGTCCACCGTCAGCTTCTCGTCCCCCTGAACCACGCGATGGGCTTCGTAGATGGCCATCGTACCGAACGCGGTCGACACGGTCCGCTGATACGAGCCGCGGATCGACTTCAGCTGGTCGATCGCCCGCGACTTGTCGGCGGTGAAACCGATCTGCGGACCCGGGCCGGGGATCCCGAACAGCGCGACCCGGTCGGAAGGACGCACGCGCATGCGGATGAACTGCTCGGCAGCCATCCGCGCCCGCTGTTCGTTGCCCGGGGTGATGTGCTCCTGGTCGAAGATGAGAATGTACAGGTGCCCGCGCGGGAACGCCTCGTTCGACGACACCTGGGCGGTCACCGCACGCATCGCCGCATCCACGTACGATTCAGACGGCTCGGTGATCCGCTGGAACAGCATCACCGGCAGCGCCTTGCCGGCTTCCTCGATGACGAGCTCGTCGGGACGGAGATCGGTGATCGGGCGGCCGGCCTGATCGACGACCCGCACGTCGAAGCGCACCAGGTCGACGCCCGATTTGAAGGTGACCTGCGCAACCGCCGGCAGGCCGCCCAACAACATGCAGACCGCGAGAAAATGCACACGGACGAGCACGGCGTGCCTCCTGGGAAGTGAAGAAGTGACCAGCAATTTTACCTCGGGCAGCTACCGGATGCCGAGACTCTGCAGCGCCTGCGGCGCCATCTCGAGCCCGGGCTCGAGCCGAAACGCTTCGCGGTAGTGCGCCGCCGCGTCGGCCGTTCGCCCCTGTGCCTGGGCGACTCGTCCCAGGGCGTACCGCGTCCGTGCCGGCTGATATCCCACGTCCAGCAGCCTGCGCAGGTGCCGGTCGGCGACCTCCCAGCGATTGATCCGCGTGGCGACCCCGACGACGGCAGTCCGTGCGTGAGGGTTGGCGGCGTTCCGGTCCACGGCGGCTTCGTACGCCGCAAGGGCCTCCGCCAGGCGGCCCTCGCGCTCCAACACACGTCCGGTCAGCATCAGAACCTCATACGCCCGCGGTTCGACCTTCGCGGCCGCGGCCAGGCGCGCTCGCGCCTTAGGGATCTCACCTCGTTTCAGATGTACTTCAGCAGCCGCGACGATTGGCGTCACGGCGTCCGGGTTCAGGGTTGCAGCCAGCCCATATTCTCCGAGCGCATCATCGGCTCTGCCGAGCCGTTTCGTAGGCTTCGCCGAGGAACTGGTGCAGATCGCAGGCGCGCGCGTTGATCTCGACGAGGCGACGCAGGGGCTTGACGGCAGCTTCAGGGCGGCCGCCGCGCAAGTCATCGATCGCGTTCGACAGCTGTGCGTTGTACTCCCGGCGTTCGGCAATGCGGTCCTTTGGATCCGGACCGCGCGTGCCTTCCGCCGGAAGAGCGGACGTGCCGACGTAGCCGAGGCTGCGCAGCCGCTCCAGCGTTTCGCGATCGGGCTGTGCTGCCACCCGGGGGGTGACGCCGCCGAGCTCGCGGGCAAGCCGCGCTGCCTCGCCGATCATCCGGTCCGCGAGCGCCTGCTGCTGCGCGTACAGGTTGTTCAACTCTTTCGGATCGTCGCGCAGGTTGTACAGCTCCGGCTTCGGTGCATCGATTGCCTTGTAACCGTCCGCGCGAATGGCACGCAGCTCGCTCCAGCCATAGTGCGGCTTTCCATAATCCGATTCTGCGAACGCCGGCGGTGTGGACGCCGGTGTGGCGCCCTGCAGTGTCATCGCCAGGCTCAGCCCGTCCATGGG
>JACDBQ010000147.1 GCA_013694845.1 Acidobacteriota bacterium | reverse complement strand
GTAATGGTTGATACGGTGCTAATCGTAAGTAAAAGCAGCCACTTCCACGGCTCGGCTAGGCGGCATTCGGTTTGCTCAGATGCCACGCATGAGGACGAAGCTCAGCATCGCCGCCATCGCACTTCTGCTAGTCGCCGGCGGTGCGTGCGCGCGAATTCAGCTCGGCGGACCCGACCGGGAACGCGAGATGAACGAGGTCCTGCGCACCGTCGCCAGCGGCGCCGCTCCTGCGTATGCCAAGCTCGATCCCGAAAGTGCCAAGCTCTGGAAACTGACGCGCGCGTTCTACCAGGAGCGAAATTTCGCGCCCGCCTGGCTGGATAAGGCGAAGCCTCGTCCACAACTCGATGCCCTGCTGCGGGCCATCCGCGCGGCCGAGCACGAGGGGCTCGACCCGGAGATCTATAACGTGAGCATGCTCGAGGTCCGCCGCGACGAAGCCTCCAAAGGGTTCCTGACCGACAAAGGCTTCGATCCGAAGGAAGCCGGCGCACTCGACGTCTGGCTCACCTATCTGTACATGAAGTATGCGTCGGATCTGGCCGACGGTCTGTCGGACCTGGCCCGTGCCGACAGCGCGTGGATGATCAAGCCGGAGAAATTCGACGCGAAGCAGCACCTCGAGAAAGCTCTGTTGGAAAACAACGTCGAGAAGTCGCTCGTCGAGTTGCAACCCCGCGCGGCGGAATACGAACGCCTCCGCCACGTTCTCGCACAGTACCGGGACCAGAAAGCGAAAGGCGGATGGCCAGCGGTCCCCGTCATGAAGCTCAAACCCGGTCAGAAGAGTCCACATGTCGCGGCGCTCGCCAAGCGGCTCGCGGCGTCGGCCGATTACAAAGGGTCCGTCCCTGCCGCGACAACGGCGGCAGTCTACCCGTCCGAGCTGCAGGAAGCCGTCCGGGTGTTCCAACGTCGTCACGGGCTCACCGATGACGCCGCCATCGGCCCTGAAGTCGTCGCGGCACTCAACACATCGATCGATCGCCGCATCAGCCAGATCGCGCTCAACATGGAGCGTTGGCGTTGGCTGCCGCGTGAGCTCGGTGATCGGTACATCCTTGTCAACATTCCCGAAATGCGGCTGGACGTTTATGACGGGAACAAGGTCCCGCTGTCGATGCGTGTCGTCGTCGGCAAACCAGACACGCAGACACCGGTGTTCAACGACGAGATGACCTACCTGGTGTTCAGTCCGTACTGGAATGTTCCCTCGAGCATCGCAGAGGGGGAAACGCTGCCGTCCGTGATCGGCGATCCGGACTTCCTGACCCGCAACAACATGGAGGTCCTCGATGCGTCAGAAAAGCCGGTGGATCCGGCGGCAGTGGATCTCTCGGAACCGGCCGCCTATCGGTTCAGGCAACGGCCAGGTACGGCCAATGCACTGGGCCTCGTCAAATTCATGTTTCCGAACCAGTTCAACGTGTACCTCCACGACACACCAGCCGATTCACTGTTCGCACGCGCTGCACGGTCCTTCAGCCACGGGTGCGTGCGTGTGGAGGATCCGGTGGCGCTCGCCGAGTACGTGCTCCACGATCAACCGGAGTGGGACCGCACTCGCATCGAGGAGGCGATGCACGCCGGAGAAGAAAAGGCCGTCAAGCTGAAGGCGCCGATCCCGGTATATCTCGGGTACTGGACGGCACGCGTTCGACCGGACAACACCGTGCAGTTCCGCAAGGATGTCTACGATATCGATGCGAGGCTGGCGACGCGGCTGGTGGATCGCCTGGAACGGTTGCGTCGGACCGGTGAAGCCGCGGCGGAAGCCACGACGGTGGAAGCGGCCGGGAAGAAACTGAAGAAGAAATGAGCTAGGAGCGTGTCCGAGTAATGCCGAAATCAGCGGTTTTCGCGATCACCGCGCGCGATGTTCCTAACGTTTTCGACGCGTGGTTTGGCGAAAACCGATTACTCGGACACGCTCCTAGACGGAACAGAACTGCGACACTCGCTGCAGCAGCTCGTCCATGTCGACCGGCTTCGACAAATACGCGTCTGCGCTGATCTGCGACAGACGGTCCCGGCCAGCCGCCGAAACCACGATCGTGGGGATGGCCCGGAGCCGGGCGTCTTCGACCTGCCGACGCCGAAATTCCCAGCCGTCCATGACCGGCATCATCAGATCGAGCACGATCACGCACGCGGAGGCCCCGCCTAGAAAACGATCCAGCGCCTGCCGACCGTTCGCGGCCATCTCGACCTTGTAACCTTCCAGCTCCAGGAATTTCGCCAGCATGTCCCGGGTGTCGACGTCATCTTCGATAATGAAAACGGTCGGTAAGCTCATCGGATATCCTTTCGGCTCCTGGTGGCTGAACCCACAGCCCGGGCCAGGTCGTCCGGAAGACAGGGCTTCTGTAGCACGAGGTCGCACCCCGCCTTCCGGGCCCGGCTCTCGTGTTCCGCGGTTGCATACCCGCTCAGCGCAATAACCGGCACGCCCTCCAGCCGCGGATCGGCTCGCATCCGCTCGACGAGCTCGAACCCATCCATACCCGGGAGCGCGAGGTCGGTCACGACGACGTCAGGCCGGGTGGTGCGCATCGCCTCCAGGGCACTCGCCCCGTCCCCTGCCTCGATGACCGTGAACTGCATCCGGAGGAACTCGGCGTACATGAGCCGTGAATCGACATGATCCTCGACGAGCAGTACGGTGCTGGGCGTCAAAGGCTGTGAAGTAGGGGTCATTCTTTGGG
>JACDBQ010000139.1 GCA_013694845.1 Acidobacteriota bacterium | reverse complement strand
CCACCCCCTCCATCAGTTCGTCGAGCTGCACGTACTCACGGGAGGCGCGGTCCATCGCCTCCTTGACCTCGGGCAGGACACGGCTCGCGCCTACGATCGTGACGGTCCCCCGTGCGTTGATCAGCGGACGCACGCCGATCGACTCGTAGATGCTCTTCGACGGCACCTGTCGCTGCGGGAGGCCAGCCTGGTCGAATGCCGCCGCTGGGAGCATCCAGCCGGCCGCCAGCACGCCGCCGCCCTGCAGCAACTGGCGGCGGGTCGCGCCGGTCCACAGACCCTCGGGGGGTGGTGACTGATTCTCAGTCAACGTAGGCGATCGCGTCGATCTGCAGCAACTGGCCCTTGTTCCGGAAGCCGGTGCTGCCGAAGTAAGACCGCACGGGCCGGGGCTCGGGCACGAGCCCGTTGTAAACCTCATTCATGGGCTCCCAGTTCGTCGGCGAGTCCACCAGTGCGACCTGCACCTTCAGGAGATTGGCCATCGACGATCCGGCCTCTTCGAGCAACGCTTTCATCAGGCCGAGGGCGTCGGCCGTCTGCTGCCTGATGTCGCCCGGACCGCCTGGACGACGAGCTGCATACCAGCCGCCGATGCCGCTGACGAAGAGCAGATGACCCGAGCGGATGACCCCGAGCGTATTCGGGGACGTGCCGGTCGGATCCTTGTAAAGCCGCTTGCGCGGCGGTTGATCGCCCTGGATGGCCCCGAGCGAACCCAGCCCCAGCAGCCCGGCCCCGGCCATCTGCACGATTTCCCGCCGCGACGTCTTGCCTTTGCCCGTCCCTTTGCTCGTTCGTTTCATAATCATCCCTTGGTGATCACTCACGCTGCCCGGACCGTCCGGTCACTTCCCCGTGGTCAGAATCTGCGTGACCCTGTCGGCTACGATGATCTCCTCGCCCGGGCGCAGATTGTACGGAAAGATGCCGATCCCGCGCGTCCAGTTCGGCCTGTATGTGGTCATGTCGGTCGCCACGATCGGGGGATCGCCGTTGAGGAGGCGGTCCATCATCTGATTGAGACTCACGCCCGTCTTTTCCTCGTTCCACTGCACGGAGAGTCGGGGCGAGTGACTGTAGTCGTCATTGGTGATGAACTCGGTGATGACCGTGGGGGCGCCCTTGAGCCGTTCGGCGACGCGCTCGAGCGTTGCATGGTGCTTCCGGCGCTCAGCGGCGTCGTCGCGCTTCAGGAACAGTTCGACCGCGGTGAGCAGCCCCACGATCTCCTCCTTGCCGACCTTCGCGATGCGCGCGAACCGGTTGTGCGGAGAGCTGTTCGCGTAAGCCTTGGCGATCAGGTCCTTCCGCCCGAGCAGAAGTCCGCTGCACTGCGGCCCCCGCAAATTCTTGCCGCCGCTGAACATGACCAGGTCGGCCCCCATCTTCACGAACTTACTCAGGTTCTCGGCCGGCGGCACTTCCGCGGCGGCGTCGAGGATGAGCGGGAGCCCCGCCCCATGGGCGAGAGCAATCATTTCCTCGAGCTCGACCTTGTGTCCGAGCTGGTTATGGCTGAGGATTATCGCCAGCGCCGCCGTCCTGGGGTTGATGGCGCGCCGGACATCCTCGGCGGTCTCCACCTCGATCATCTTGACACCCACGATGCGGAACGCCCGGTCGTATGCGGTGCGGTGCACCTTCTGGATGATGAATTCGCTCTTCATCCCGGTGAGATCCGGCAGCTGCTCCATCTTCACCGGATCGTCGCCGGCGGTCACCGCGCATGCTGACAGGCACATGCCCGCCGCAGCACCGGCCGTGACGAAGGCCGCTTCTGCTCCGGTCAGTTCCGCCAGCCGTGCGCCTACCCTGGCCTGGAGGTCATGGATCTGCACGAATTGCTTCGAGGCCTCTTCCATCGCCTGCGCCACTTCAGGCGGCATCAGCGAGCCACTCAGCGTAGTCAGTGTGCCGTAGGCGTTGATGAAGGTCTTCACACTGAGCCGCGCGTAGAGCGGCGAGTGCAGGTGCGACGCCGCGGGCGGCGCCTGCGGGACAGCGGACGCCGGCGCCGCGGCCAGGGCGTCGGATTGCCGCGCCACGGCGGACACGACCGGAGCGGCCAGCGCCGTGTGCAGCAACTGGCGACGGGTGAGTTCAGATCGGGACTTCATGGTGCTCCTTCGGCAGACTACACTGAGGCGCTCGCCGCCCACTCGTACACGTTCGAGGTCGTATGAGTCGGCCGGGCAGGGCCACTCTAATCACGAGGATCCGGAGAGTCAAGGCGCGCACGCTGGGGTGTGTCAACGCGAAATAGAAATGTCCCCGTTCTTAGCGAAATAGAAATGTCCCCTTCCGAGGCTGCCTGTGGAAGCTTGTGGAAACCGTTCGGTGGTTTCCAAGCAGCGGTGGGCGCGTTCTGGGCGT
>JACDBQ010000770.1 GCA_013694845.1 Acidobacteriota bacterium | reverse complement strand
TCCTCACCCCCCCACAACGCCAGCCGGATCGTACGGCGTGGCTGGACCCCGGTGGCTTTCAGAATGCGCATGGCTTCCATCGCGGCGGCGACGCCGTCCGCGTTGTCGGTGGCGCCGGGCGCCGAATGCCACGAGTCGAGGTGCGCGCCGAGCAACACGACTTCGCCTTTCAGGGCGGGATCGGTGCCCGGGATCTCGGCGAGCACGTTGTAGCTCTTCGTGTCCGCCGTGTGGTAGCGCGTCCGCACGTTGACGCGCATCTTCACCGGCAGGCCGCGTTCGACCATGCGGGCGATCATGTTGTAGTGCTCGGCCGCAATGACGACGGACGGTTGGGCATTCTCTCCCTGGTCGCGGCCGAGCACGAACATCGTGCCGTGCTCGCCGGCACTGGTACGGAGCACGACGCCGGGGCCCGCTTCGCGCACGGTCTGCGCGATCTGCCGAACGTCCGCCTGGTTCTGTGTGCCCTGACGGGGCATCGGCGGGGCGCCGATAGGTACGAGGGCCTGACTGTCGGTCGGCTGGAGGCGATCCTCGCGAACGAAAGACGTCACCACCGGCTGCGTCAGGACGATCGCACCAGCGAGACGCCCCTTCATGGCGGCCACGGCGGCGGCCGAGCGGCCAGCGAGCAGGATGGGGGCGCCGAGGATGTCTCCCTTTGTCGAGGCGGACCAGCCTTCGGCGTATCCGATGAGCGGCATGTACCTGGGTTCGACCATCTCCAGGACGAGACCGTCGAGTGTCCAGCCGCGACCGAATTCGAATGGCTCGAGCCGGGCGTTCTGAAGGCCGAACGCCGCCAGCTTCTCGCGCGACCAATCGGCGGCCGCCTTATAGGCCGGGCTCCCGGTGAGCCGCGGTCCGATCGTCGTCACCAGGTAGTCGAAGAGCGGCATCACCTGCGACTTCTGGAGCGCTTCCGTCTTGATCTGCTCGATCAGGTCGGCCTGCGCCGCACTTCGTCCGCTGCCGGCAGCGACCACGCCGAGCACCGTCACCACAGTGGCGAAACGTCGTCGAATCATGAGCGGATTATAGGCGAGCATAGACCGCGCGGCCGGTATACTCCTGCTCGCTGGCGCCGGCGGAGCAGGCGGCGGCCCCCTACATCCCGATGCGCCGCCGTCTCACGCCCTGCCTCATCGCCGCGGCCGCCTACACGTTCCTGACCGTCATTCTCACCTGGCCGCTGCCGGCTCGCTTCACGAGCGTCGTCCCGAATGACCTCGGTGACCCGCTGCTCAACACGTGGATCATCTGGTGGAACACGCAGGCGGTGCCGTTGACCGAGCGCTGGTGGAACGCGCCGCAGTTCTATCCGGCCACCGGCGCCCTCGGTTTCTCCGAGCATCTCCTGGGACTGGCGCCGATCACGACACCCGTGATCCTGCTGACCGGCGATCCATTGCTCGCCTATAACATCGCGTTCCTGCTCGCGTTCCCGTTGAGCGCTCTTGCGGCGCACTTCTTCGTCTACACCCTGACACGCCGGCACGATCTCGCCTGCGTGGCGGGTCTCGCCTATGCGTTCGCGCCGTATCGCATCGCGCAGTTGCCACACCTGCAGGTGATCTCGGTCTACTGGATGCCGCTGACGCTCGCCGCACTGCATCGATACTTCGACGAGAACGATCGCCGTCTCCGCTGGCTCGCGCTGTTTGCCGCGTCGTGGACGATGCAGGCGCTGACGTCAGGCTATTACCTGTTCTACCTGTCGGTACTCGTCGCCCTGTGGCTGGCATGGTTCGCCTCGTTCCGTGCGGTCCGGCGGGACCTTCTTCGCTTTGGCGCGGCGTGGATCGCCGGAGCAGCCGTTCTCGTTCCGCTGCTATATGGCTATCTGAGGATCGCGAACCAGTACAACCTGGCGCGCGGCATCAACGAGATTGCGGAGTTCAGCGCGGATCTTGCCGCGATGCTCGACGCGTCACCCAGCCTGCTCGCATGGGGCTGGCTCCAGGTGTTTCATCGAGCCGAAGGTGAGCTGTTTCCAGGGCTGACGGTCGCCGCCCTGACGGTCTACGGAGTGGTTCGAGGGTGGCGGCATCTGGAACGAGAGCCGGTGCGCTACAACGCTCTGGCGCTCGGCGCGGTGGGCATTGCGGCGCTCTTCCTGATCCTTTCGGTCGCACGCCTGCTCGGGGGTCCGTACAAACTCGAGATCGGCGGTCTTCGGCTGTTTTCCGTCACCGAGATCCACAAGCCGTTCTCGGTGGCGGTGTTGTTTCTCATGCTTGCCGCGGCCTTTCATCCGGCGCTGCGCATCGCCTGGCGAAGGCGCTCGCGGCTCGCGTTCTATGCGATTGCGGCCGCCGTCATGTGGCTGCTGGCCATAGGACCCGCGCCCACCTTCTTCGGGCAGACGGTGCTGTACAAGGCGCCGTACGCCTGGCTGATGGAACTGCCTGGTTTCGACAGCGTGAGGGTGCCGGCCCGGTTCTGGATGCTGGCCGTGCTCTGCCTGGCGGCCACGGCGGCGCTGGCGCTCGGGACACTGACGACTCGTTGGCCGCGGGCTCGCCGCGCACTCGTGGCGATGGCTTGTCTGGGCATCCTCGTGGACGGCTGGCCCCGGCGAATCGTCCTGTGGCCGCGGCCAGACGAGCGGCCGAATCACGCGAGCGCCGTGGCGCGACTCGATCTCCCGCTCTCGCCGGCCGACACCATGGCGCTGTATCGCGCCACGCTTCATCGTCGTCCGGTGATCAACGGATACAGCGGCTACGATGCCGCGCACTACCCGGCGCTCGAGGAGCTGCTGCGCGGCTTCGATCCAGGCGTCCTGCCGCGCCTGGCCGAGCTCGGCGCCGTGGAGATCGTGATCGATCACCAGGAGGACGCTGATGGACGCTGGCAACGCTTCGTGGCTTCGCAGCCTGGCGTCGAAGAGGTCTTCAGCGGATCGAGCTATACGAGCTACCGGCTCGCCGGCCGTCCGGCCAGCGTGCCGGCGCCCGCCGGTGCGCTGTTCCCGATCCAGTCGGCGTCCGCCTCCGCGCGGCCTGATCTGCTGTCGGCCCTCAACGACGGCGACCTGGTGACCCGCTGGCAGGGTGGAGGCGACCAGGCGCCCGGGCAATGGCTGATGGTCGACTTGGGGGAACCGCGGGAGGTCGCGGCCGTGCGCCTGATGCTGGGGCGTCACACGCCCAACTTTCCGCGTGGGCTGAAAATCGAAACATCGCTGGACCAGCGGACGTGGGTCGAGGTCTGGAGTGGTGGAGGCGCGATCGTCGCTTTGAACGCCGGCTTGCACGAGCCTCGGACGGTGCCGCTGTCGTTTCCGTTCGAGGCGCGGTCAGCGCGGTACGTCCGCCTGACGCAGACCGGGGTTGAACCGAAGCATTACTGGACCGTCGCCGAGTTACAGGTGCTCGGCCGACCCTGATCAGCCGGCTACTGGAGCAATCGCGGTGGAATCGTCACGACGGAGATTTCCCATTTCTTTCCGCCGTTCTTCCGCTCGGCCACGGCGATGAGCCGGCCGTCATCCGACCAGGCAGGCAGCGTGAAGTTTCCGCGCAACAGGAGCTCCGGGTGGCGGCCATCCGCACGGGCGATCCAGATGTCACCCTTGCCGTCGACGTAGGCGAGGCGACTCAGTTCGGGGGGCGACCACGACCAGAGCTCGCCGTTGTACGGCGCCATCCCGCCCTGACGCTCGTGCAGAACGAGTGCGCCCAGTTTCACCACGTGCAACACCTGTGTGCCGCCCATCTGCGTGGCGTCGTGCATCCGCTGTTCCTGGCTCGCGACGCCGTACATCGGCATCTTCTCGTCCTTACCGATCGTGATCGGTCCCAGGCCGGTGGGACTCGTCGGCTTGGACTTCGTTTCCCAGTAACGTGCCGAGGCCTCGGTATGACTCGAGCGCTGCTGGAGATCGATATCCTTTGCGGGGGTCACGAAGTACTGCGCGTCGAGCTCGCCGGACGGCCGTGCGAACACACCCTGGATCACGAGTGTGCCGCCGTCCCAGGTAATTTCCGAGACGACTCCGCCCTTCAGGCGTTCTGACGTGATCGTCACAACCAGTTGTTTCTCGGTGGCCTGACCATGCGCGACCGCGGGCACCAGGAGCGTGGCGACGAAAAATAAGGTGCGCATGGTCGAAGCTTAGGCCCGCGGGTGCCCCAGCCGCAACTGGTATAGTCGGCGCCATGTCGAAGGCTTCCATCGCGCCGTTGTTTGTCCTGTTCATGACCGTGCTGTGCTCGGCGCAGTCGACCACGACGCAGACGGCCGCGCCGCAGACGCCCGGCCCACCTCCCACCGAGATCTTCGTAGCTTCATTGACCATCACTGGCGGGGACGCGGTGGTCGGCAAGCCGGTGAACGTGTCGAACAGCCCCGGCTATGACAACCAGCCGTCGTTCGCGCCCGACGGCACCGTGCTGTACTTTACCTCCGGACGCGGCGATGTGGCCTCGAAGTGCGGAAGCCCTCAAACAGACATTTACAAGTTCGTTCTGCAAACCCGCGAGCTCGTGCGGGTGACCGAAACGCCTGACTGCGAATATTCACCGACGGTGACACCTGACGGCACGCATCTCTCGGTCGTTCGCGTAGAACCCGACGGCACGCAGCGCCTGTGGCGCGTCACCCTCGACGGGAAGAATGCCGAGGTCGTGCTGGCGAACGTAAAACCCGTCGGCTATCACGCCTGGTTCGACGAGAAGACACTCGCCCTATTCGTCCTGGGCCAGCCAGCGACGCTGCAGATCGCTGATACGGGAACCGGCAAAGCCGAAGTCGCCGCGACGAATATCGGCCAGTCGCTTCAGAGGATGCCCAAGGCCGGGGTGAGTTTCGTCCAGCAGGGAGGAACAAACGAGAACCGCACGCTGACGATCACGCAATTGACTACGATGGCCGGTAAGGTAGTGACGAAGCCGCTGACTGCGGCGGTAGCGGGCGCAACTCAAGCGCACGTCACCTGGACGCCGGATGGAACGTTGTTGATGGCACGCGGAGGATCGCTATACGCGTGGCACGCGGATCGTCCTGATTGGAAATCGATCGCCGACCTCTTGGCCCTCGGCCTCGAGAACGTGACACGGCTCGCCGTGAGCCCGTCGGGAGACCGGATCGCCATTGTCGCCGCGGGCGGACACTAATCCCGTCGGAGGGGGCCGGTCTCAAGCGGCCCTGGGCGCGCATCGCGCCAAGACAAGGCCACTTGAGATCCGGCCACCGAAGTCGGAAACCTACGCCGAGGGAAGCTTGAGTACCTGTCCGGGCTGGATCTTGTCAGGATCTGTCAGCTGATCCTTGTTTGCGTTGAAGATCTTCATATACGCCGTACCGTCGCCGAGATGTTCCTTGGCGATCTTGCTCAACGTATCCCCGGACTTCACGGTGTAGGTCTTCCCGGCTTGAGCCCCAGCCGCCGCCGCGCCGCCACCCGTCACCTTGATGTCGGCGACGACGTCGTCCTTCCACGAAGGGATGGTCTTGATGGCGCCCCAGAGTTCGTTCTTTTCGTCTTCGGTCTTCACCGAGCCGACGAAGTGCAGCTTGCCGTCCTTTTCCTGTGCACTACCGTCGAACTTGCCCTTCGCCACCGAGATGGCATACGCGTAAGTGTCTCTAAGTCCCATTGAAGAACCTCCAAACCGCATCCGAATGCAAGGGCCAAGCCGACGAGTATACTGGATGACTGAGTGAACCAGTGGGGAGAGCAGGCGCTCCGCGTGTTGCTCGTGGAGGCCGACCGCGATGGCCGGCGCATGTACGCGGAATGGCTCACGCAAGCGGGGTTCGATGTGAACGAGGCGCATAACGGGTTGCAAGCATTGGAGCGGGCCTTTGAAACGCCTCCCGACGTCGTCGTCACCGATCTTCAGATCCCGGGAATCGATGGATTCGAGTTGAGCCGCCGGCTCAAACAGGACCCAAGGACCCGGTCCGTACCTATACTCGCTGTGACCGGTTACGCTGCATTTGCCGCTGACCCGTCGCGCGCGCAACGTGCCGGGTGCGACGTCGTGCTCGAAAAGCCTTGTTCGCCGGATGACCTCGAGAGAGCCATCAGAAGTTTGATTACCGCCGATCCTCTCGCTCCCAAAGAATGACCCCTACCTCACAGCCTTTGACGCCCAGCACCGTACTGCTCGTCGAGGATCATGT
>JACDBQ010000114.1 GCA_013694845.1 Acidobacteriota bacterium | reverse complement strand
CTGCGAAGCGGGTCGCTGTCATCGCGCTTCAGGGCGAGCGGAAGCTGGAACGGCTGATGGCCTTGCGCCTTCAACCGATCGTGCAGCTCCTGGATCCGGGGCTCGTGCGCAAGGGGCGGGAAGGGATAATCCGCGCTCATCGCCGGCTCCGTGGGATCGACGCCGCGTTTGCCGTGCACTTCGTAAAGCGCCTCGGCCGCACGATAGTATGGCTCGAAATCGCGATACTTGACCGGCCATTCCGGGGAGATGCCGCCCTTGTTCTGGACGGTCTCGAAGTCCCGCTCGCGCAGCCGGAACATCGCGCCGCCATACACTTTCGTGTTCCCGCCCACGAAGTAGCCGGTATGCGCCATGAAGCCCTTGCCGTGCGCGTCGTACCACTTCTCCGAGGTGTGGTAGCGCAAGTCCTGGAAGACCGCAGTGGAATCCCAGTTCTCCTTTTCGCGGGGCAGGAAGCCGCCGCGCTCGAGGATGAGGATGCGCTTGCCGCTCGGCGCCAGGCGATGGGTCAGCGTGCCGCCGCCGGCGCCGGTGCCGATGATGATGACGTCGTACGACTCAGGCGCCATACGAGCCTCAATCGTGAGTCAGCCACCCGCCGGTGAAGCCGGCGCGCCGCAAACCCATGCGGATGGCAGGAGACCGCCGCAGCAAGCGCCAGATGAGTCCCGAGCGATAATTTTCGATCATCATGACGATGGGACCTTGGTCGAGCCCGTAGTAGCCCTGCGAAATCCAGCCTGAGGTCGTCCCTCCGTCTGAAAAGGTCGGGTTGTAGCTGCACTTGAAGCCGTACTCGCTCGTCATCTCCGGGAACGTGTCGTCGAGACACTTGATCGTTGGCAGCACCAGCTCCGGCGCGAAGGGCAGCGCGGCAATCACCGCCCACGGCGCGAGCGTGCCGTCGTCTGGCCCCGTCGGGATGGCGCGCGCTTTGTAATCGAAAAAATGCCTGGTGTGGCCTCCAACCTTGCGCTCCGCCGGGCCGGGGCCGTCGCTCGCCGTGATGCCCCACGAATATTCGCCGTAGCCCTTGAACCGTTTTGGGTTGCGGATCGCGTACTGCTGCTGCACGTAGGCGGCACGGCGGCTGTTCTCGAAATAATCGAGGCCCTTCTCCCGCATGTAGGCATCTTGAATGCCGCGAAAGTCGATCCAGACGTGCGAGAGTTGATGGACGAAGAGCGGCCCGCCATAGAGAAATTCGATGTCATACAGTTTTTGCCAACGATAGCTGCGGGTCCACGCTGCGTAACTCGCGACCGGCAGCGGACGGGTCGGCGAACCGAGGCCGAGCGTGTACAAGATGAGCGCTTCGCTGTAACCATCCCACCGGTGCTTCAGGAAGCCCACCTCCGGGTTCCACCCATGTGACACCCTGAGCTGACCGTTCTGCGCCCATTGCCAGTCGGCGCGCGCGTAGAGCGCATCGGCGAGCGTGCAAATCTCCTGCTCGTCTGGCGCGTCGCCGTCGAAATACTGCGCGGCCGTGAGGGCGCCGGCAATCAGGAACGCGCTGTCGATGGTTGACAGTTCGGAGTCGTTGGCGCGGCGGCCGGTGTGCATGTCCAGAAAGTGATAGTAGAAGCCCTGATAACCGGTTGCGTCCGGCTGGGTGCCCTGCGGGCTGTTCCAGAAGAACCGGAGGGTGGTGAGGACGCGCGTGATGGCCTCGTCGCGCGTCAGGTATTCGCGCTCGACAGCGATTGGGTATGCGGTCAGCGCGAACCCGATCGCCGCGATACTGGCCGCCGCGTTCTGCTTCGTGCTGTCTGGCACCATGCCGTTGTCAGGATTGGTCTCTTTCAGGAAATATCCGAACGTGCTCTTCTGGAGATCACCTAACTCCGCGTCCGTCAAGGACTGCTGATCGGCTTTCGCAGTAGCCGGAGCCTTTACTTTCGCCCGTGCTTTCACTCTCACGTGTGACTCCCCTCGCTCATGCTGCCGTTAGGCGAACACCACCGTGATCGCCGCGACCGCGTGCGGCGGCACGTCGATCTCGAGGTGAACCACCCCACTGTCAAACTTCCATGGCAGCGGCTCCCGCACCATCCGCGAGGCGGCGTGCAACTGCTCGAGCTGAAGCGCGCTCAAATATTCAGGCGGCCCATCTCACGCCAGGCGCGTTGGGGGTTCGCGTGTGCGTCGTCAATCCGCTCGATGTGGACGTGGCGTGGCTCCCTCGCCTCGCTGATCCGTACGGTGACAGGCTCGGCCTTGATCGAATGGCGCGGCAGCGCGTGATTGGTCGCGAGCACAGTGACGGAGTGTTCCTGGCGGACCGCCCACAGATTCACCGTCTCGTGAATGCCGTCAACCACCAGCTGCTCCGTGCCGAGCCGGTGCAGCAATTCATAGGCGCGGTACGACGGCTTCGGCACACCGTGCAGATTGAGCAGGCCGAAGCCGCCGTGAAACGGCACCGACGGAAAGTAGTTTTCCTCGAAGATGTCCGTGAACGTCCAGAAGCTGTAGCCCTTGACTAGACCATTGGCTTCCATGAGTGTCTTGGCCGCGAACGCGGCCGCGTACGGCTCGTCGTGCCGTGCGTCGCGCGGGTTCGAGGATGCGTTCCATTCGGTGTAATAGACCGGTGTGCCGCGGGCCCGCCGAAACGTGTCCTGCGCCTGTTCGCGCAGGATGCCGCGCCGGCTGGCCGCCAGTTGGGTCTCGGTGTCGTCGCCTTCATTGCCCAGCGCGTCTGTCGGATAGTGGTGCGTGGTGACGAAATCGACTGGCAGCTTCTTCTTCTGGCAGAACTCGAGGAACTCCTCGATCCACTCGTTCCTCGCCGTCGCCGGCCCGCCGACTTTGAGCGCGGGGTCAACGCTCTTGATCGCTTCGACGGTGTGGCGGTACAGCTTGAAATAGTCGCTCTGCGTACCCTTCCAGAAGGCCGGCAGGTTCGGCTCGTTCCATACCTCGAAGAACCAGCGCCGCACTTCGTCCAGGCCGTAACGCTCGACCCAGTGACGCGCCAGCGTGCCCATCAGCGCCGCCCACTGCTTGTAATCCTTTGGCGGTGTGATGTTGGCCTTGTAGTGAAAGACCGTCTTGTGACCAGACGCCAGCGCTTCGGGCATGAAGCTCAGTTCGACGAACGGCCGCATTCCGATCGAGAGCAGAAAGTCGACCACCTGATCGGCATTGAAGAAGGAATAGAGCGGCTTGCCATCGTGGTCGATGAGCGTGCCCATGTCGTCCGAGAGCAGCCCGTGAAACCGTACGTAGCGGAAGCCCAAGTCCTCGTGGCAGCGGCGCAATTGCGCCTGCCAGTCGGCGCGCAACGCCACCGGCGCGTGATCGCTCCCGACGGTATGCTCCCAGAAATGCTCGAGCGGGGTGGTCGCTTCGGAAAGCCGG
Source organism: Acidobacteriota bacterium (assembly GCA_013694845.1). Classification (GTDB taxonomy): domain Bacteria; phylum Acidobacteriota; class Vicinamibacteria; order Vicinamibacterales; family 2-12-FULL-66-21; genus JACDCA01. The sequence goes on along the minus strand of JACDBQ010000114.1, from coordinate 4,810 downwards.
CATGCAAAGTCTGGCATCAAGATTTCCTGGTCGCGAGCGCGACGCAGGCCAGGGCGGCCGCCCCGGCGATCGCGAGCCCGCGCCGATGCATGTTCGCCCACAGCTGTAGGCTCGAGGTCGACGCCCGATCGTCGAAGATGCCGTGCGCGCCGTGGTCGCCCGCAACCGGCGTCCACAGATTGTCAGGACGGTGCGGATCGACCGCCTCATTCGTCTGCTGTGAAGCGTAGCCCTGCCTGCCGAGGTAGTAATCGCCCAGACGGGGCGCGATTCGGTTGCCGTAGATCGCGACCATGGTCGGCACACCGACGCTCAGCTCGACCCGCTTGGCGTGCGCCGCGAAATAGATCGCCGCTGCGGCAACTTCGGGCTGGTAGATTGGCGGCACCGGCTGCGGGTGATACGGCAGCCGGCTCTTGTTCCAACCGAACTGTGGCGTGTTCACCGCGGGCAGGTTGACGATCGTGACGCGCACGTTTGACCGGTCGTTGATCAACTCGCAACGCAGCGATTCAGTGAAGCCCTGAATCGCGTGCTTCGCCGCGCAGTAAGCGGACTGCAGCGGGATGGCTCGATAGGCGAGCGCGGAGCCGACTTGTACGATCGTCCCCCGGTCGCGTGGCAGCATCCGCTTGAGCGCTGCCTGCGTGCCGTACACCACTCCGAGGTAGGTCACTTCGGTGACCCGCTTGAACTCGTCCGACTGCATCTCCTTGATCGGCGAGAACACGGAGGTGGTTGCGTTGTTGACCCACACATCGATGGGACCAAGCTCCAGCTCCACGCGCGCGGCCGCCTGCTCGACGGCAGCAGCGTCCGCGACATCCGCTTGCAGGACGAGCGCCCGGCCCCCCGCCGCCTCCACTTCCCCCGTGTGCCTTCCAGCCCGTCCGATCCGCGCGCGATAAGGCCGATATGAGCCTGACGCTTGGCGAACTCGCGGACGGTCGCACGCCCCACGCCTGCCGAGGCTCCGGTGATGACGACGACTTGCGGTTTACCCGGTCCGCGTCGCGTCATTTTCTCGTTCGTCGCTTCCGCGCCACCCAGTTGTAGCCGACCCACGGACCTGCGCGCCGTCATGCGATCGCACGGACGGCTTTTGGTGACGAGGTGACACTTCGTCTCGCGAGGCGATCCGCGGCCGCATCGCTTCGCCGGCGGTCCAAATCGCGACGGCCAGCAGCATAAGGTCCTTGAGTAGAAACTGCCCCGGCATCGGAGAGGGGAACGGGAAACCGTAGCCCGGCTGCCACACACCCGGGGTGGTCACGATGAATGTCAGGGTGATCAGGAACGTCCCGATCGCCCCCAGACTGCCGATGGCGGACACCCGCGGCGCGAATGACCTGGTGGCGATCATCAGCGCCAACACGATTTCGACCACCCCGATCAGACTCGCCAGCGGCCGCAGGCCCAGCGCCAGGTAGGCCCACGACATCAGCGGACTGTTGGCGACGAGCGGTTCGATGCCTTCCGCTTCATAGGCGGTAAACTTCAACGCTCCGACCCAGAGCAGGATCGCGACGAGCCCGTATCGAAGGGCGATCTCGCCGAAGCGCTCGAGCATTCCGCCTGGAGTCTCTGTGTCGCGTGTGGGGTCCATCTTCGACTCCTCTTCACTTTCTCCCGAAGGCCGGGGTTGCGCCTCCGGTCCTGTCGGGTCGGTTCGGCCTCGGCCGGTCGCCGATAACGGCCCCGCGTACTCGAGGACCGATCAGCTGCCCGTCAATGGTTCATGCCAATGACGATGAGCAGGATGACTCAGCGTCGAGTCTCCGTGCGGCGCGGAACCGAGGGGCGATCATGCTCCGCTCTCCTTACCAGCCATCCGGGCGCGACGACACGTCGACCGTCGTGCGGCCCTGACATCCAGCTGTATGGTGCCTGCGAGTTGTCACAGGGTGGTGGCGAGGGCGTCACAAAAATGTCATCGCGCCACCGCAGGCCATACTGACCACCAGCGGCCACGCCGTCGAACACGCCCTGTGACGTGAGGTCCTGGTAGTTGGCCAGGACAGAGAACCGACTGACACGAGGCGACTGGCGTCCCTCGCCGTGATGTCGCGAAGGAGAAACTCATCCACGAGTCCAAGCAACGTCGTGGTGGAGATGATGCCACGGTCAGGCACAGGACGACGACGGCCAGCGTTCCACGCTCATGGCGCAGGCCGCGGAGCGTGAGCTTCGCGTCACGGCCGATGCCCTGCCAGAGATCAATGCCGGCGATGTCCTGGATCTGCTGACGAATGCGTGTGGCATGCCGAGACGTCGCTTGGCTTGCCGCTCAGCTTCATCGGGAGGCACGCCGGCTGCCCTGAGCTCGCCCGTCGAGCGCTCAATATGGAGGGCAAGCTCGTCATCGAGTTCGTAGTGCGGACGAGTCCGAAGCGCCCGTGCGCGGAGCCAGCGGCGAATCCCCATGCGCGTCAGGCCTCCAGCACGCGCGCGATGGCGCGCAGCAGTCCCGCCCAGTGCTGCTCCTCGCGCGCAGACGGCGGCGACCGCGAGCGGTCATTGCGTAGTACCGCGCCCGCCGGTTGTTCTCCGACGGGGCCCATTCGGCGACAACATCCCCCTCGACCTCCAGTCGACGAAGCGCTGGGAAGAGGGAGCCTCCTCGACACGCAGCACGTCCAACGAGGTCGCACGGATGTCTCTGGCGATGCCCCATCCGTGCGTCGGTCCACGCAGGAGCCGCCTGAGGATCAGCATGTCGAGCGTCCCCTGCACGAGCTGTCCATTGGGCCTGTCTCTTCCCATAGATACTTGATGGAAGAGAACGCGATAGCAGTCGCCTGGTGTCAAGTCGCGGGCGCCGCTGTCCTCGCCGCACGGTTGAAGAGTTGGTCGCTTGGCGCCACGCGCTGAGCGGAGCGCCACCAGTTGAAGTGCCGCAGATCGATCAAGCGGAAGGTGTCAGCTGTCGTCCTTGCCATGGTGGCGGCCGGGCCAGGGAAGCGTGCTCACCGCCCGAGACCTTGTCCGAAGTTTGTATACAAATTTTGGACGGCGGGCGGATTCTGAACGCGCCGGATCGCCGCCAACCCATTCACCAACCGCGACTTCGACGAGGTCGCCCCTCACGCCGCCGTGATCAGGTAGTTGCGAATTCCGTCCCTAACACTCAGCCAGCTTTTCCGCAAGGCACACCTGTCCCTACTCGTATGAACGCAAGTTTGGGGCGAAACCTGACAACGTCACGATCGGGGCGCCCCATTGTGCAACTTCGATTGCGGAAGCATTGGGGCACTGAGCGAAGCTGGCTTGGGTGGTGCGCGAGCCTCGGAAAAGTCAGTCCAAGGAATCGCACCGGCCGCGCCACCATCACTTCGTCTGCGGTGGACGCCCTACAACCTTCTCGAACTGTTGAGCGTTCGCGAGTTCTTTGGCGAGCTTGTTGATCCACGCTTTCGTATAGACGTAATCTTCGTGCGTTTCATCGAAAACGCAATATTCAGGCGTCGTCCGCTCCCGGTGAGCGTCCCCGGCGGGCGGCCTAACCCTGTGGTCTTCCAGGCCCGCACGTGTACGTGCGAGTTGATCTGCCAAGGCAACAGTTTGTCCAATTCAGCAACTACATCCCCAGGCTTGTATAACCCAAGGTTCGCGATTGGAACGTGTTTTTCGCGGATCAGCACATTCAGTTTTTGCAGCCGTTCCAGTTCTTCAGGTGTTGCTTGATCAAGCTTTACGAATTCGACGGCGGCGTCAGCGATCGAACTGCTTCCCGCAACTTTCGGTATCAGGTATACCGTGAATGAATATTTCAGGCTGTTCAGGTCGGCCCTGTCAACCCTGGGCGCGCCGCTCGGAAAATGATCCATTCGCCGCTCGGAAAGTGATCCACCTGAGGGCCTAATGGCGGGCTTGCGGAGCATGGCGGTTCCGCGGTTCGCTGGAAGGGATGCTCAAGGTGGACCAGGTACATGTCATTCGTCATAAGGTGCTGGTGGAGGGCCGCTCGCAGCGGCAAATCGCCAAAGAATTTGGGATTTCACGGGTTACGGTGCGCAAGTACGTCGAGCAAGCCGTACCGATGCGAAAGGAGACGGAGCCGCGGGCTCGGCCCGTCTGGGACACGGTCCGCGCTCGCGTGGACGCCCTTCTCGCCGAATCGGCACAATGGACGGGCGGCAAGCAGCAGTTAACCGCCAGGCGGCTGCACGAGTTGCTGGTCGCGGAGGGCCATCGGGTCGGCGTGACGCTCGTCAAAGAGGCCGTCGCTGAGTGGAAGCGCCGGCGACGCGAGGTGTTCGTGCCGCTGACGTATCGGCCTGGGGACCTCGCCGAAGTCGATTTCTTCGAGGTGCTCGTCGACGTCGGCGGCACGCGCCGCAAGGCCTGGCTCTTTCTCATGCGGCTGATGTACTCCGGCCGCGACTTCGCGTGGATTTACGAGCGCCAGAACCAAATCAGCTTCCTCGGGCCACGTCCGGGCCTTTGCGCACTTCGGCGGGGTACCGGGCCGCCTGGCATACGACAATCTCCGCGCCGCGGTGGTGCGGATCCTCGTCGGCGGCGGGCGCGCGCTGACGGCGCGGTTTGCGGCGCTCGCGTCGCATTATCTGTTGGAGCCGTGCTTCTGTCGTCCGGGTGAAGGGCACGACAAGGGCGGCGTGGAGGCGCGTGGGAAGGCGCTTCGCCGTCAAGCGCTGGTGCCGATTCCGAGTGCGCCGACCCTCGACGCGATCAATCAGGCGCTCCTGGCGCGGATGGACGCGCGCCTCGAGATGGGGCGCGATGTCACCGGCGAGACGATCGGCACCCGCTTCGCGACGGAAATCGCACACTTCCGTGTGCTGCCGGC
>JACDBQ010000082.1 GCA_013694845.1 Acidobacteriota bacterium | reverse complement strand
ACTCCGCCGACCTTCTAGCCTGCGAGACCCGTCTGAATATTCATCTACTTCTTCTGATCGTCTACTCGGTGCTGCTGACGGCAGCCGGGCTGTGGATCTCGCGACTCGTGCGAGGCAGCGGTGATTTCTTCGTCGCGGGCCGGGCCCTGAGCGCGCCGCTCATCTTTTCGACGGTCCTGGCCGCAAATATCGGTGCGGGCACGACCGTTGGCGCGGCAGGGCTTGCCTATCAGGAAGGGCTCTCGGCCTGGTGGTGGAACGGCTCCGCCGCGATCGGCTCGCTCGTGCTCGCCTACTGGATCGGGCCGCGAATGTGGCGGCTCGCGTCTGAACACGGCTTCTATACGGTCGGAGACTTTCTCGAATTCCGCTATAACGCCACCGTGCGCGGAGTCATGGCCTCATTCATATGGGTCGGAACGCTGTCGATCCTTGCCGCGCAGCTGATCGCAGGGGCGGCGGTTCTGGGCGTCGTCGCCGATATCCCGAAGCCACTCGGCGTCATCATCGGCGCAGTCGTGATGATGGTCTACTTCGTCGCTGGAGGGCTCCTCACCTCGGCGTGGGTCAATCTTCTGCAGTTGGTGGTGCTGATCGGCGGATTCGTTATTGCGATGCCGCTGCTGTACTCGGGCGTGGGTGGCGGCGCAGCATTCACGAGCATGTCCGCGCCGCACCCCGGCTACTGGGACATCATGTATTCGAGTGGTTCCGGGATGTCGGGGTGGGCGATGCTGGCCATCCTCACTCCCGCGTTCATCATTTCGCCCGGCCTGCTTCAGAAGGCGTACGGCGCCAGGGACGAGCGCGCCGTCCGCCTCGGCATCGGTCTGCAGGGTGGCGCGCAGATGCTGTTCGCATTCATCCCCGTGTTCTTCGGGCTCGCGGCTCGGGCGGCGCACCTGCAGATCGACAGTCCGAACCTGGTCTTGCCGACAGTGCTCGCTACCCAATTGCCGGCTTTCGTCGGCGCGCTCGCCCTCGCGGCGGTGTTCTCCGCGGAAGTCAGCACGTGCGACGCGATCCTGTTCATGTTGGCCACGTCACTCTCGAAGGACCTGTACAAGCGTTTCGTGAATCCCGAAGCCGACGACCGGCGCGTGTTGCTCGTCGCACGGCTCGCGGCCGTGGCCGGTGGGCTGGGCGGGATCGTGCTGGCGATCCAGCTCGAGACGGTGATCGGGGCGCTGGGCATCTTCTACTCGCTGCTGAGCGTCAGCCTTTTCGTGCCAGTCGTTGGCGGCCTGATCACACGCCGTGCGGGGGCTTCGGAAGCGCTGGCTTCGATGGCGGCCGGGATCGTGACGCTTTTTTTCGTCACGTATACGACCGGCGGCCGCGGCTACGGCCTGCTGAATCCCAACGTGCTCGGGCTGGGCGCTTCGGCGCTGGCCTATGTTGTCTTCATGACCAGGAAGCAGTCATCACTCCGGCCTACGGGGTGACCCACAGCGTCTCACGGAGATTTGATGAAGAATATCTTCGATCTTTCAGGCAAGGTGGCCGCCGTCATCGGCGGTGCATCGGGTATCGGCGAAGCCGTGACCATCGGCGCCGTGAAGATGGGCGCGCGGGTCGTGTGTCTCGACATCAAGCAGGACGAGGCGGCGCGGGTGAGCGCCAGGGCGTCGGAGGGGGGCTGCCCATGCGAAGCAGGCACGATCGACATCCGTGACTCCGCCGGGGTGGCCCGGTCGTTTGCCACCATCGTGGAGTCGCATGGCAGTCTCGACATCGTGATCTGCACCCCGAGCATCAACGTCCGCAAGAAGATCCTCGATTACCAGGACGACGAGCTCGCACGCGTGCTCGACCTGAATATCAAGGGGAACTTCAACGTCCTGCGCGCGGCCGGACGGATCATGACGGCGCAGCGGCGGGGCAGCATCGTACTGTTCTCGTCGATCCGATCGCTGGTGGTCGAACCCGGGCAGTCGGTGTATTCGGCCACGAAGGCGGGGATCCTCCAGCTGGCGCGCGGCGCCGCCTCGGAATTCGGGCCGTTCGGCGTGCGTGTGAACTGCGTCGGCCCCGGTGTCATCGAAACGCCGTTGACTGCGCCGATCAAGAACAACAAGGAGTGGTTCGACGCCTACGCCGCGAAGAGCGCGCTCAATCGCTGGGGTCAACCCGAGGAGATGGTGGGCCCGACGCTGTTCCTGGCCTCAGACGCCGCCAGCTTCGTCACCGGCACGATCATTTATGCCGACGGCGGGTGGCTGGCGCAGGACGGACGCTTCACGCCGCCGGGGATGTAATCACGTGCGACGTGCGACGTCCAACGTGCGACGTCCAACGTGCGACGTTCGACGTGCGACGTGCGACGTGCGACGTGCGACGTGCGACGTGCGACGTGCGATGTGCGATGTGCGATGTGCGATGTGCGATGTGCAGCGTTCTAAGTGCATGAGCCGGTCAGTTGTGCGAAACGGGATAGATCGATAT
>JACDBQ010000057.1 GCA_013694845.1 Acidobacteriota bacterium | reverse complement strand
GACCCCAACTGCGCCAACGCCGGGGTCGTCACCGCGAACGCGGCCACGGTAAAGCACAACGATAACAAGACACGTTTATCCATCAATACCCTCCACAGCTGAATCGTACGTCATGGTAGTGCAGGAGAGCCCGCCCCCGTCGGTCGCCCGACCTGCCGCTCGACACCGCAGTCGCATCTACCCGGACAGCTGGACGCGCAGATCGGCGGAGCCCACGATGTTCACTTGCCGGGTTTGGACGTGACATGAACCGTGAACACCGCCGTCGACACCTCGCCGCGACGTTTCAGCTGGGTCCAGATCCTGTAGGTGCCGGACGTCGGCAGCGCCGCCTTGAATGTCAATGCGGGTCCGCCCCGGCCGGCCGACAGCGACTCCACCGGATGCGCGTGCACGAACTGGCTCATGTCCTCACTGAGCAGGAGTGAATGGCCCCACGCGCCGAGATACGGCTCGAGATCGGTGACCGGAGCGCCGGTCGCGACGTCGGTGATCCGATAGGAGAAATTCTGTTCAGGGCCGGCCGCCGGACCCCGGGCAGGAAGGTCGAGCACGACGGACATACTTCCGGCAGTGCGGTAAAGCTCGCGATCCGGAGCCAACTTTATCCTCGGCGCGGCCGGGTCATCCGTGAAACCGGCAGTGACCAGCGCACGGGCGAGGACCTGTGGCGGCCCGCCGTCTGGCCGGAAGTCCGCGTAGACCTTGTAACGACCTGGGCGGGGCAGGGTCACGTCAAGGCTCCAGGATCCGTCATCGCGCTGCCCAGGATGGAGGTGGGTATAGAACTCGAGGTCCTCGCCGATCACGAACAGATGGAACCGCCGTTCGTGAACTTCGACGAACCGGTGGACGATGGCGCCGGTCTCGGGCTCACGGACGACGAGCGCCAACGTGAACGGACGCCCGGCGACGACCTCGTCCATGCCGGTGGGGAGCTCCATGGCGTAGGCGGGCGTACTGCCAGAGTGCACCGGAATCAGCGTCATGCCGCAGGACGAACAACTGCCGGGTACCGCCGAGAGGACGTCAGGGTGCATCGGGCAGACGAATCCGGCCGGCTGCTGTGCCGAGGTGCCGGCAAGCATCGACAGATCCGAACCCGCGGCCACGACCATCAGCGCGGCGAGCAGGACGGCGACTCGGCTCATGGAGCTTTTCCTCATTGCGACGTTGCGACGTTGAATTTCGGCTGGAGTCTCCGGACCACGTTGCAGGTATCATCAGCTCCGCCGGCTCCGACGGAGACTGTCATTGGTCCGACCTTTAGCCTGCCGGCGAGTATAACCCGGCCACCGACCCGGGCAAAGGGGCCATCACTGAAGGGCCGCGAGATGGACGAGGTACACCCGCGCATGACCACTCTGGACCTGGCGCTCGAAGAGCTCGTCACCGCGAATCGCATCCTGGCGCGCGAAGACGTGGTCGACGCGTTCGGACATGTCAGCATCAGGCATCCGGGTCACCCTGACCGGTATGTGTTGTCGCGCGCTCGCGCGCCAGAGTGCATCGAGGTGGCGGACTTCATCGTGTTTGCCCTTGACGGAACGCCGATCGACGCTGCCGGCCGGCAGCCGTACGCCGAACGGCACATTCACGGCGGGATTTACGAGCACCGTCCAGAAGTGCATGCCGTAGTCCACAACCATAGCCCGGCCGTGATCCCCTTCGGGGTTACGGGCGTCCCGCTCCGCCCCCTGATGCACATGTGCGCCTCGATCGGCTCGGTCGTGCCGGTGTGGGATTCCCGCGCGGTCTTTGGTGACACCAACCTGCTCGTCACGAATCTGCCGATGGCCCGGGACCTCGCCGGTGCCCTCGGCGACCGGCCGGTCGCCCTGATGCGAGGGCATGGCTGTGTGGTGGCGGGCCCCTCGCTGCGCGACGTCGTCTTCAATTCGGTGTACCTCCAGCTCAACGCCGAACTGCAGCTGAAGGCCGCGGGCCTCGGGGTCATCACGTTTCTCAGCGAGGGGGAAGTGGACGCGGTACGTCGCACGCGCAGCTCCTTCACTCACGAACGTGCCTGGGAGTACTGGTGCCGGCGGGCCGG
>JACDBQ010000051.1 GCA_013694845.1 Acidobacteriota bacterium | reverse complement strand
GGGCGCCTCGGGGACAGGCACCTCTACGGAGGGGGCCTGTCCCCGTTCATCCTCACAATGGTTTGAGGACGGCCGCCACCGGTGCCGTAGAGGAGCCGGTAATCCTCGGCCGTGCCGAGGATCCGCTTCACATAATTCTGCGTCTCGGGGAAGGGGATGTCGTCGATGAACTCGTCTTCGTCGATCCCCGGACGCTCCGCCTTCCACCGGACGACGCGGTTCTCCCCGGCGTTGTAGCTGGCCAGCGCGTAGAACGTGCCGCCGAACTGATCCACCAGACGGGAGAAGTAATAGGTGCCGATCTTCAGGTTCGCGTCCGCATTGGTCAGCGTCGGCGTCTGAAAATTCCGGATCCCGATCTGGCGGGCGAGGCGGCGGCCGGTGGCCGGCACGATCTGCATGAGCCCCCACGCATTCGCCGGGGAGCGTATGCCGGGATCGAATGTGGACTCCTGGGCGATCAGCGCCGCGACCAGATACGGGTCCAGGCCTCGGGCCCTGGCTTCACGCTGAATCGACGGCCAGTAGGTGAGGGGAAAGATCACCTGCAGCAGTTCGGCCGGGAGCTGCTGACCCTCCAGCGACAGAAACTGCGGATACGCGCGGCGCATCAGCGTGATCGCCCGCCGCAACTCCCCTTTCCGATGGTAAGCCCAGGCGATCGTGGCATCGATCGCCGGCGAGCTCCCGGACGTGCGTTGTGCATATCGCAATTCGCTGATCGCATCGTCGTAGAGCCCGATGCCCAGCAGCAGGCGGATCGTCGCGTCGTTCGGTTGGGCCGGGAGGAGGCCGGCAGCGGGCTGCGCCGCTCTGGTCGCGCGTGGGCCCTTCGCCAGGACGCCCGCCCGGCGCAGGTGCCCCTCGGCCAGCCGTCCGTAGTACGAGCTCGCGTAATCGGTATGGACAAGCCGCATCCGTGCGGTACCCTCCGCGGCGGTCCCTTTCCGTGAGTGCGCGCGCGCCGTCCAGTAGAGGAACGAAGGTCGGTAGTCGGATCGGGGAAAGGCGGCGGCGGCGCTTTCGAAGACGCGGATCGTTTCCGCGTGATCTCCTGTCTTGTAGGACCACCAGCCGTATTTCCAGGCAGCGCGCTCCGCGCGCGTGCCATTCGGAAACCGGGCATACAAGTCGCGGAAGGTCTCGGCCGCCAGCTGGTCTTCGTTCTGAAGAATGTAGTGAGTGCCGAGATTGTTCAGCGCCTCCTCGGTCCAGGAGCTGTCGGGGAAGTCGGCGAACAGGGCGCGGGAGAGCGCGACGTATTCGGCGTGATCACCGAGCTCCCGGATCGCTCCGAGGTAGAAGAACCGGGCCTCCGCCAGGCGCGAAGCTTTCTGAAGGTACGGCCGCAAACCGTCGCGCGCGGCCGCATGATTTTTCAGGTGGTAGTCGGACTCGGCGATGCGCAGATTGGTGAGCTCCCCCTCGTCCCCACTCACGTGCGACCGGACTGCGGCGAAAGCCGCGCGCGCCTCCGGGTAGCGCCGCGCGCCGAAGAGCATCTGCGCCCGGCCGATGTCCGCGTCATATCCCCGGCGCGTGATCTGGTCCGAGAGTGCGTCGATCTGCGAGGCAGCCGTCGCGCCAGCGGCGGTCAGCGGGTATTCGTAATGGAGCCGGAGATAGGCTTCGGCTGCCGTCTTCCGATCTCCAGCGGCCAGCGCCGTGCGGCCGAGGCGCGCAAGCACTTCGTCGTTGACCGTCAGCTTGTCGGCCGCGAGGCGGCGATAAATCGCCAAGGCGGCCGGGTGGTCCTGCGCGGTCTCGGCGGCCTCTCCTGCCGCGAGCGAGGCCGCGATCGCGAGGTAACCTGAAGGCTTCTTCGCAAGCAACTGCTCGAACGAGCGCCTGGCCTGGTCCGTCTGCAGCTGGCGCAGCTGCGCCAGGCCGGCGTAATACGCCGCATAGCCGGCCAGCGGCGTCGCGGCGAGTGACGGCCGGGACGCCAGCTCCGCCGCACGCGCGTACTCGCCATCCCCATACCGTTTCACGGCTTCTGCGAGTGGCTCGTACTGCGGGTAGTTGCGGGACCCGCGATCGGATCCCGTCGGGACGAGCCAGAGATCCGTCGGATCATCGGGCAGCGCGGCGTGCGCCGTCGGCGTGAGGTTGCCCTGGGATTGCACGGCGCGGGCGCCCGGGCGCGGGAGCAGAGTGAGCGCCAGCGTCAGCACGCAGGTGGCGCTTCGGCGAGGTGAAAGAGTCACGGTTGTTCGCTTCAGCCGAGGAGCGACGGGTCCCCCCCGGCGAGTGTCTGAATGAGTTCGTGGTTGAAGTGGTGAGCCCGCCCCGCGACGGTCGACGGCACGCGCTCTTCGTACAGCCGCCGCGCCCGATCGACCTCGGGGCCCAGTCGTCGAAGCAGATCCCGGCGGTCGCGTCCCTCCCGTACGGTCGCCTCGTTGTACAGCTTGATCTCCGAGACCAGCAGGCGCGCATAGCGTCGGGCGGACTGCGCGTCGTCCGCGTGGCTCTTGAGACTCGCGGCATCAGCC
>JACDBQ010000050.1 GCA_013694845.1 Acidobacteriota bacterium | reverse complement strand
GGTCTGGAGCATGGGCTGATCCCGTCCGCGAACGACGGTCGTGAATTCCCGGCCCAAAGCCGAAATGACGCCGACGGTGACCGTGTGACCGAGGCTGAACGGGTTGCCGATCGCCATCACCCAGTCGCCCTGTTCCATCTGCGACGAGTCGCCGAACCTGGCTTCCTGAAGGGGAGTGGCAGGCATTTCCGTTATCTGGATCAGCGCACTGTCGGTCAGGGCGTCGCGCCCGACCACCTTCGCCGCGTAGTCTTCGTTCAATCCACCATTGAAAAGACTGACGCGGATCACGTCTGCCCCTTCCACGACGTGGTTATTCGTGAGGATGAAGCCGGCCTTGTCGATGATGAACCCGGTCCCCGCGCCCGCGGTCACCTGTCCCTCCCGGTCCCCCTGCGGCGGGCGCTGCTGGCGTGGGTTCCGTCCCTGCGGTGCGCGAGGAGGCTGCCCGAAGAAACGCTCGAAGATACCGTCGTCCCCTCCGCCGAAGAACTCCGTCAATTCGCGCGTGCGGGCCCGTGCCTCGGTTCTGATATTGACGACCGTGGGGATCTGGGCCTTCGCGATGTTCTTGAACGTCGACGCATCGATAGGCCCGTTCAGCGGCGCGCTGTTCAAGCTGGGCACATTCACCGACTGCGCGCCCGACGAAGGCGCCAGGTCCAGTCGCGACGCGATGACCATGCCGACGGCGAGCGAGGCGACGGCGAGGAGGACGGCGTAGAAAAGCGTGGTCTTGCGCGTGGACATTTGTACTTTCTCCCTTGACTGGTCTTTCGCTCGAATTACCCTGTCTCCGTATCGGCCGATCGGCTTCGATATCGAACGGAAATCGCTTCAGCCGATGATCACGATCTCCTGCTGCACCGGACCGGTGACCCGCGCGTCGCGCTCGCCAACGAACATGTTGATCTCGGTACGGACGCCGAAACGTTCGGTGTAGACCCCGGGCTCGATGGTGAATCCGGTGCCGGGGATCAGCCGCCGGTCGTCTTTCGTTTCGTAATCGTCCATATGGACGCCGTTACCGTGTACCTCTTCGCCGAGGCTGTGACCCGTCCGGTGGATGAACAGCGGACCGAAGCCGGCGCGATCGATCACGTCTCGGCACGCCCGGTCCACTTGCCAGCCTCGAAGGTCTCCGCCGGACGAGGACGAGGACTGGACCAGGTCGACTGCCGCGTCGCGCCCGTCACGAGCCGCCGCAAAAGCCCGCGCATACTCCTCCGGGACCGACGTCCCCGTGTACCCCACCCAGGTGATGTCAGCAAACACTGCGCCGGGGGTGGGGAACTTACCCCACAGGTCGAGCAACAACAGCTCGTTGGGACGAATGGCCCGGCTGCCGGTTTCGGCCGGCATGTAGTGCGGATTGCCCGCGTTTTCCTGTGCGGACACGTTCGGCTGCTCCGGCTTGAGGCCGAGCTCGACGAACCAGCCGACCATGTGCTGCTGCAGCTCATGTTCGTTCAGCGGGACCATCCCACGCATCCGTTCAGCGACAAGTTCAAAGGCGCGGTCCTTGATCTCATAAAGACGCTGCGATGCCGCGACATGGGTCTTGTAGGCTTCATCGGTCCAGATCGCCTCGAATCGCTGCACGAGATCGCCGGACGAGACGATCTCGACGCCGAGTTGACGCACCGCCTCTACCGTGCCGGCGTCCACCCGCGACAGATACGGGATGTTGTTTCCCGGCGAGTACTCCATCGCGATCCGTTTCATGCCGCCGAGGAGATCCCGTAATCCGTCATCCAGCTGTTGTCGACCCGCGTAAGGTCGCTTCTCGCCGGGCAGGTCGTCCAGGTTGTGACGCTCGATGGCGTGCACGAGTCCCCGCGGCTCTCCCGACGCTGGCACCAGGTAATACCACCGCCGTGTCGCCATTTTGCCACCGCGATCGAGGCCAGCCACCCGCGTGGCAATGGGATTCGACCCGTGAAAGTCGTACAGTAGCCAGCCGTCGAATCCCTCATCCTTCAGGGCCTGCTGGACGGCTTCGATTGGCAGTGACATTGGTTCAGTATAGCGTCAGCCGACTGGTCATTAAGACGAGGGACGGGGTCGCTAAGTTGTTAAGCTTGTTAACAGTCACCTCATGCGTCCATCTCTGATCGCCGCCCTCGCCGTCGTGGTGGGCATAGCCACGATGACCGCTCAGATGCCGCAGACCGGACCGCCCGGCGTCACTTTTCGCGTCGAGGTCAACTTCGTCGAGCTCGATGCCGTGGTGACGGACGACAGGGGAGCGTTCGTCCGGGGCCTGACCAGGGAAGACTTCGAGGTGGTCGAAGAAGGCGCTTCTCAGACGATCACCGCCTTCGGCCTCGTCGACCTCCCCGTTCGGAAGGCGGATCCACCGCTCGCCCGCGCCGCCGTGGTGCAGCCCGACGTGCAGACCAACCTGCAGGAATTCAACGGACGCGTCTTTCTCATCGTGCTCGACGATCTGCAGACCGACGTGCGCCGCTCCGGCCACGTCAAGGCCGCCGCGAACCAGTTCGTTCGGCGTTTCGTCGGGGCCAACGATCTCGTCGCCGTCCTGCACACGGGCAACGGTGCGAAGGCGGGCCAGGAGTTCACCAGCAGCCAGCCGAGGCTCCTTGCCGCGATCGATCGGTTCGCGGGCCGAAAGATTCCCTCCGCGACGCTGGCGAAACTGGACGACTTCTACGTCCAGCGGAACATGAACACCGGCCGCACGGCGCGCGACACCATGGATGCCGAGCGCGCCCACAAGGCGCGCAGCTCGCTCGAAACGCTGAAAGCCGCTGCAGAGTTTCTCGGTCATGTGCGCGGCCGCCGCAAGGCCGTCGTCTGGTTCGGCGAAGGTATCGACTACGACATGGGAAACGTCGTCGACACCGGGAGCGCGAGTCAGATCCTCGACGAGATGCGCGACGCGATTGCCGCGGCGACACGGTCGGGCGTCAGCTTTTACGGCGTGGACGCGCGCGGCGTTGGTGCGGGTCTCGATCAGGCGATCGACATTGCATCGCTCCCCAACGACAGCTCGGTCGACTTCGGTCCCGGGGCCCTGCTCACCGAGGTGCGGCGGGCCCAGGACTTTCTCCGGACGATGTCGACCGAGACCGGCGGGTTCGCGGTCGTGAACCAGAACGATCTGAACGGCGCGTTCGCGCGGATCATCCAGGAGAACAGCAGCTACTACCTGCTTGGCTACTATCCGACGAACGAGCGTCGCGACGGGAAGTTCCGCAAGGTTGTAGTCCGGGTGAAACGCCCCGGTCTCCAGGTCCGCTCGCGAGACGGATACGTGTCTCCAAAGGGCAGGGCGTCGGTCCCGCCGGCCGGCTCGTTGAACGCGGACGCCTCACCCGAGATCCGGTCGGCGCTCGACAGCCCCGTCCCGGTCAGCGGCCTCGGCATGCGGGTGTTCGCGGGAGTCTTTGCCGGCTCCTCCAGGAAGTCGGCCGTTGCGGTGGTGATCGAGTTCGATCCCGCGAGGCTGACGTTTCGGCAGAAGGATGGCGTTTACGCGGAGGACATCGAGGTCGTCGTGCTGCCGGTGGACGCCTCGGGCAAGCCGCTCCCCGGCACTCGCGACCAGGCGCCCATGCGGCTGTCGCAGCGCAGCTACGAGGCCGTCCGCGCAAGCGGGTTCCGCATGACGCGGCGGTTCGATCTCGCGCCCGGGCGGTATCAGCTCCGGGTCGCGGCCCGGGCTACGAACTCCGGCGCGGTGGCGGGCATCAGCTACGACCTGGACGTTCCGGATTTTGCGAAACCGGCGCTGTCGATGAGCAGCATCGCGCTCATGTCGGCCGCCGCCTCGCGCATGCCGACGCCGGCCCCCGACAAGGCGTTTCTCGATCTCGTGCCCCATGTCCCTACCGCTGTGCGCGACTTCGTTGCCGCCGATACCCTCTCGTTGTTCACCGACGTCTACGACAACCGCGCCTCCACCCCGCATCGGGTGTCCATCACCACGACTGTGACGGCCGACGACGGGCGAGTCGCGTTCAGCGCGGCGGACGAACGCCGCAGCGAGGAGATCGGGACCAGGACGGGTGGGTTTGGCCACACCATGAAGATCCCGCTCGCCGGGTTCGCGCCGGGACGCTACGTGTTGCGGGTCGATGCGAAAATGCTGAGTGCAGACGGAGCCGCGGCTTCTCGCGAGCTCGAATTCAGGGTCCGGTGAAGAGGATGTCAGAGATCGAGCTCGATGCCCGCGCCGCTTCGTCCACGGGCCTCGAGCCGCAGTTCGCAGCCGCGCTGGCCTACCTTGCCGGACCGTTTTCCGGGGTCATCATCCTGCTCGCCGAGCGGACGAACCGCTATGTCCGCTTTCACGCGTGGCAATCGATCATCGGCCTGGGCGGCCTCGGAATCCTCGCGGTCGCCCTGCTGCTGTCGGCGTTCCTCGGCCTGTTCGTCTCTCCGGGCATGTTCAGGACGTTATACGTGTCGGCCGGGGTCGCGGCCGTCGTCTGGGTGGTGGCGTGGGGCACCTGCCTGGTGAGGGCGTTCGGCGGGTCGGCCTGGAAGCTTCCGCTCGCCGGCCATTATGCGGAACGCCGGGCGAGACCGTCAACCTCTTAGCAGTTCTCCCGCGCACGAAGCTCGCTGACGTGCGCGACGTGGTGCCGGCCGTGCCAGGCGTAGACCTGCAGCAGCTGGTCGAGCGTCATCGGGCCGTTCTCCGGATGGACCAGCGGGCGCTCCCAGTCCTCCGCCTTCAGTGATTCGAGGAGCACCACCCACCGCCGGTGAATAGCGTCGAGCAGATCGAGGGATACCGTCACTGGCGTGAGCCTCGTGTCGGCGACCGCGGACCACGCCTTCTGATCGTAGGCCTTGATTGTCGGGTTGTCTTCCGTGAGGGTCCACTTGAACCGGATGTAGGCGTTCATGTGGCTGTCGGCCACGTGGTGCACCAGCTGGCGGACGGTCCAGCCCTCGGGGCGGTAGGGGCGCTCGATCTGGGCGTCGGAGAGGCCTGCGACGGCCGTGCGCAGCGCCTCCGGCGCCTCGGCGATCTGCCGGATCCACGCCGTTCGTTTTCCGGGAGTGACGTCCTGGTCGTAGGTGAGCTGGCCGACCGGATACCGGAGATCAGTCATGCACGGATGATAGTCCGCTCCGTATGGCCGGAGCGGACCGCGAAGCCAGTGGACCGGCTATTTGAACGCTTTGACCGGGGTGGCCTTGACGTCGCCGTAGGCGTGCCGGAACATGACCTGGTTTCGCAGCAGACCAGGCGCCATCGGGGAGCGAAGGGTGATCTCCACGATCTCTCCCGGCTGGATCGGGGCCTTTTTGTGCGCGTACGGCGAACCCGAGACGATCTTCATACTCTGGTCGTACCAGTACTCGTCGGCCTTCAGCAGATTGATCGCGCCCTTGGACGTGTTTCGCACCTTGAGCACGGTGACCATCTCCTTGCCGACGCGCTTGGACGGGGACTGGATCACCTCGATCGTCGCGATGCCCTTGACCGGCGCGACGTACTTGGCCGGCTGCGCCGGCGTCTGCGGTTGCGCCAGCACCGGCAGGATGGAGAACACGCCGGCGAGAGTCGTCAGGCAAGCAACGCGTCTCATGGAGCCTCCTTGGAAACTCAGCAGCTCAGAAGCCAGAATCGGATCCCGGACCCCGGACGCCGGACGCCGGACCCTGGACCAGTTTACTCAGTTCGGGTCTGTGTTCGTAGTTGTTCGTTCGTAAGTTCCAGTTTCAACCAGGTCCTACATTTCCCCGTTCCAGTCCTCCGGTTCCGGCTGAGTCGAGCGGAAGATTTCCATGTGCCACTTGCCGCCTCCCCATGGTTCGATGACGTCCCCGACGACCACGTCGACGAGAATTTCGGCAAAGGCGCGGCCTTCTGAATCCCCTTCGAGGTGATACGCCTCGTCATCCCACCCGAAGGTCGGATAGAGGACCATGGTCAGGAACAGGTCGAACCCGTCGTCCACCACCACGATCTGGCCGCAGGGACGCTTCTGCGTGGAGTGGTAGACGAGGTACTTTTCGGCGCTGTGCGCGCGGATGTAGCGCTTCAGCACGAACTCGCGGGACACGATCTCCTCGACGGCGATCTTCTTGTCCCAGCAGTCGCGGCAGTAGCGCTCGTCGCCGGGGGGTTCGGAAATCTCTTTGGCGCCGCAGAGGGCGCAGCGTGCCTGGTCGGTGGATTTACGGGACATAATTACGGTCCGGGGACTGGCACCCTTCCGATCAACAATCCTACACCGGCGTCGTCTTGCCGGCCGCGGTCGAGTACAGCTCCTCGGCGTACTGTTTGACCATCCTGCGAGCGCTGAAGCGGGGCGTGACCGACGCGATGGCGCGTCTCACGTACGCCAGCCAGCGTCGCGGAATGCCGTTGCTGTCGCGGTCGTAGAACGTCGGCACGATCTCGCGCTCGAGCAATCGGTACAGCGCTTCGGCGTCCGCCGCATCGGTTGCGTCCTGATCACCCGAGAATTTTGGGTCGATCAGCCATCCATTGTCGCCGGTGAACCCTTCCGCCCACCAGCCGTCGCCGATGCTCAGGTGCGGCACCCCGTTGACCGACGCTTTCATGCCGCTGGTGCCGCTCGCCTCGAGCGGCTTGCGCGGGTTGTTCAGCCACACGTCACATCCCTGCACGAGGAAGTGGGCGACGTGCAGGTCGTAGTCGTCCACGAAGGCGATGCGGCCACCGAATATCGGGTCGATGGCACGGCGATACACCTGCTGCAGATGATGCTTTCCGGTTTCGTCGGCCGGGTGGGCCTTGCCGGCGAACACGATCTGCACGGGACGCCGGGCGGCGTTGAGCAGGCCGAGCAGTCGATCGGGGTTGTGGAAGATCAGCTCGGGTCGCTTGTAGCCGGTGAATCGCCGCGCGAATCCCAGCGTCAGCGCATTGGGATCGAGCAGGGTGCCGGCGGCGACAACCCGCGCGGCGCTGACGTGCTCGTCCTTCCATCGCTGGCGGGCGCGCTCACGGATGAAGGCGAACAGGTACTCGCGGAGCGCGTTCCTGGCTCCCCACAGCACATCGTCCGGAATCCCCATCACCCGGTCCCACGTGGCCGGATCGTCGTGCGCGTCTCGCCAGTCGGGGGAGAGATACTTGTCGAACAGGGCGAGCATTTCGGCCGAGAGCCAGGTCGGAATATGAACGCCGTTGGTGATTGCGCGGACAGGCCGCTTGTCGTCCGGCACGTCCGGCCAGATCGGCCCCCACATCTCGCGCGTGACCTGCCCGTGGAGCTGGCTCACGCCGTTGGTCGCTCCGGCGGTGCGGAGCGCGAGCGCCGTCATGTTGAACATCGGCCCGCTGCCATTGTCATAGTCGCCGAGCGCCATGAACTTGTCGCGGTACGAGCCCAGCGTGCCCCAGGCGCCCGCGAGGTGAGTCTCGACCAGGCTGAAGGGAAAGGCGTCGTGGCCGGCGGGGACGGGGGTGTGCGTCGTGAACACCGTCGTGCGCCGAACTTCCGCCAGTGCTGACTCGAACGACTCTCCCCGCTCGATCAAGTCGCGGATCCGTTGCAGCACCACGAACGCGGCGTGGCCTTCGTTGAGGTGCCAGACGGTGGGCGTTACGCCCATCGCCTGCAACACCCGCACACCGCCGATCCCGAGGATGATCTCCTGCTGGACGCGGGTTTCGCGGTCGCCGCCATACAACCGTGCCGACAGCTCGCGGTCCCACGGCGCGTTTTCTTCGAGATCCGTGTCGAGCAGGTACAACTGCACGCGTCCGAGGCGCACCCGCCAGACTGAGGCCAGAACGCTGCGGCTGCCGAGAGGGACGGCGATGACACAGGGTTGCCCCTCCGGCGTGATCGCGGGTTCGACCGGCGCCTGCGCCCAGTTCAGACGCTCGTAGAGCTCCTGCTGCCACCCTTCAGGCGACACCGCCTGGTGAAAGTAGCCCTGCGGATACATGAAACCGACGCCTATCAGCGGAATACCTAGGTCCCCCGCCTCCTTGCAGTGGTCCCCGGCCAGCACGCCGAGCCCGCCGGCGTAGATGGGCAGCGACTGGTGCAGTGCGAACTCGGCAGAAAAATAGGCGATCGGGCCGGTCGCGTCAGGGAACTTCTTCTGCCACCAGGTGTTGCGCGCGTTTCGCGCGGCGTCGAGCGCGTTCAACGCGCCGTCATACGTCGTCAGAAACCGCGCGTCGCTGGCGGCGAGGTTCAGCATCTCCTGAGAGAGCTGCTGCAGCATCAGCACGGGGTTGTGCGCGGTCTGCCGCCAAAGCGGGTAATCGAGCCGACGAAACACCTCCCGCGCTTCCGAGTTCCACGTCCACCACAGGTCGGCGGCCAGTTCTGGGAGGCGGCGAAGGCGTTCAGGAATGAGGGGGTTAGTCATCAGTATTCATCTGCGATGTACGACGTGCACGTGCGATGTGCGACGTGCGACGTGCGATGTGCGATGTGCGATGTGCGATGTGCGATGTGCAGCGTTCTAAGTGCATGAGCCGGTCAGTTGTGCGAAACGGGATAGATCGATATTCCCGCCTGAAACGATCGCCACAACCTTCTTGTGGCCATGACGCGCGAAGCCCGAAGAGAGCGCCGCCGCGACTGCACACGCGGCCGCCCCTTCCATGATGACGTGCACGCGGTCCGCCACGGTTTTCATCGCGCGCGCGGCATCGTCAAGCGAGACCACCACGGATTCCTCGATCATGGCTTCGAGGAGGGGCCACATCGTCGGCAGCACCGACCGGCCTCCGGCGCCGTCGACGAACGAGGATTTCCACGCCTCGAAGATGCTGGCGTGACCGCTGTCGAAAGAGAGCGACAGGGGGGCCGCTGTTTCGGGCTCTGCGGCGTACATCCTCGCCTGTGGACGCAGTTCACGCATCGCCGACGCCACCCCGGCGAGCAGGCCGCCGCCGCCAATCGCAGCAATGACGGCATCGACGTCCGGGAGGTCCTCGACGATTTCCAGCGCAATCGTGCCGTTTCCGCTGATGAACATGTCGTCGTCGAACGGGTGGATGAACTGGCCGGTCATCCGGTCTGACGCGTGCCGCTCGACCGTTCTCCAGCATTCGTCATGCGGCGCTCTGACGATGTGGGCGCCCAGCCGCTCGATCGAACGAAGCTTCGTCTCAGGCGCCGTGTCCATGACCATCACGCTGCACGCCGCGCCAGCCATCCTGGCGGCCAGCGCAACCCCCTGCGCGGCGTTCCCCGCGCTGACGGTCCAGACACCGCGCGCCAGCTGCGCCGGTGAAAAATGCTTCAGCGCGTTGTAGGCGCCGCGGATCTTGAAGGACCCGATCGGCTGCAGAGACTCGAGCTTCAGGAATATCTCGGGTCCGTCGGACGAAAGCCCAGGCACCTCGAGGCGCACCAGTGGGGTGCGAACCACGACGTCGTACACGATGGACGCCGCCTCGCGGACGGTCTCAAGGGAGATCTGTCGGGTCATCGCTCTGGGGAAGGAACGGGCGCTGGTGCAATGGAAAACCATTATAGTAGCGCCGCTAGCGGTCCGCTGCCAGCGGCCCCGGATATGAACCGTTGAGGATCGAGGAGTTGCCCGATGGATCGCAAAGTAAACCGGAGAGAATTTGTCAAGGCCGGCACCGCAGCAGGGCTGGCCGCCGCCGCACCGGCAGCAGCCTATGGAAGCGGACCCGCAGTGATCAGGCAGGGACGCTCGCGCCCCGTCGTGGTGTCATCGGCAAATGGCCACCAGTACAAGAATGGCGGCGCGAAGACCTGCGTGGAGACCGCGTTCGAACGCATGACGACGGGGGACGACGTTCTCGATGCGCTGATCGCTGGTGTGAACATCGTCGAGCTCGATCCCGCGGACACGAGCGTTGGTTACGGAGGCCTGCCGAACGCGGAGGGTGTCGTGCAGCTCGACGCCTCGGTCATGCACGGACCGACGAAGCGTGCGGGTGCGGTGGCCTCGATCGAGGGGGTGCGGACCCCATCGCTGGTGGCGAAACGGGTCATGGAAGACACCGACCACCATCTCATCGTCGGTGCGGACGCCCAGCGCTTCGCCAGGTCCATGGGTTTCAAGATCGAAGACGATCTGAATACCGAGGAATCGCGGCGCGTGTGGCTCGAGTGGAAACGCCGATCCGATCCGCTGCACTACCTGTCCCCGATCAAGAAACAGGCGGCGCTGCGGCGGGTCGAGATGGAAATGATGGCCGAGGGCTGGGTCGATCCGAATCATTTCTACGGGACGATCAACTGCAACGGCGTGAACGCGCGGGGAGACGTCTGCGGTGTCACCACGACGAGCGGACTCGCCTGGAAGATCCCCGGGCGGGTCGGCGATTCTCCGATCCTCGGTGCTGGTCTTTACGTGGACGGTGGCGTGGGGGCGGCCGGTTCAACCGGCCGAGGGGAGGCCAACCTGTACAGCCTGGCGTCCTTCCTGATCGTCGAAGCCATGCGGCGTGGCCTGCACCCGAAGGACGCCGGTATGGAGGCGCTGAAACGGATCAAGGCAAACACCGTCGATCGGCTGTTGAACAAGCGAGGCGAGCCGACCTTCAACATCAACTTCTACATCGTGAACCGGAACGGTGACTACGCCGGCGTGGCGATGTACTCGTCGGAGCGGAACAAGGCGCGGTTCGCCGTGTGTGATGAAAAGGGTGGCCGGACGGAGATCTCGGAGCCTTTGCTGCCCGGCAATCCTGCTGACTGAAGCGGCCTGATTGCACGTCGGGCGCTCGAGCGCCCCGAGCGTCCGTCGCGCAACGCAGCCGATGCTACTTGAGCTTTCGCAGAGTTCGTGTCGCGATGCCCGTCTGCTTGCCGTCGACGTTGATCGTCGCGCGCATCGTGTAGTCGCCAGGTTCGAGCGTCGCGATGCCGAAACCGCCGTAGGCAATCCGGGCGTCTTCGCCGGGGCCGGCACCGACGGTTCCCTGGCCGCTCCCGAGTACCTCCCCCGACGGCTTGATGATTTCGAAGGTGGTCTCGAGCTTGGCGTCCTTGCCGACCCCGTACACCTCGATGAACCCGATCACGGCGGCGTCGGCCGAGGTGAAGGCGAGCTTCGGGGAGAAGCCGCCCTGCCCGACGCCGAGCAGCATGTCGCTCAGTTTTACAGGGGCCGCTTCGGAGAGCTGAACCGTCAAATCGTAGTCGGTCGTGCCGCCGTTCCCTGACGCATCGCTCGCCGCTACCCGCATTCGGTACTTGCCGGGCACTGCGGTCAGTGCGGCGACGAGCGGCAAGCGGCCGAGCTCTGCAGCCTGGGCCGTCCACTGGGCCTTCAACGTCCCCTTCTCGTCGAAGAGACCAACCATCGCGGCCGTCAACTTGGCCGAGGGATCCTCCGGCTCGAACAGGGTCACGACCTTGAGCTCATTCGTACCCGGTTGCCGCGACACGAAGCCCGCGGCCCGGATCGGCACGTCGCGGAACATCGTTGCGACGCGCATCATGTCGCGAGGGCTCCCGGCCTTGGCCGTGGCGCCAGCGGGTGCGGCCGCCGCGCCGCCGGGCCGTGCGCTCAGCCGCACGTCGGCGCGGCTTACACGTGCGTCCACTCGCCTGACGGCGCCGGGTGCGTCGTCGAGCGTCGCGATGTAGTACGAGCTGGTCTCGCGCGCGATCCTCCCGAGGCTTGCCTCGGTTCCTCCGCCAAGCCGCAGGAACTCGCCGGAGATCGAGCCGGTGATGTTCTCGAGTCCCTGCTGCGCGGCCGAGAGGTTCGCCGCCGATGCGAGACCCTCGGGGTAATGGAGGACGAAGACGTTCGCCGGAGATCCGGCGGCCGCAGTCGAGAGCTCGTCGAAATCGGTGCTGCGGATCTGGCACAGTTCGGTTGGCTGGATGTTGTCCGCGCTGGCCCGCCCGACCGGCTGGGAATTGGACGGCGATGCGGGCAACCCGGGGGAAATGAGCACGATCGTCCGTCCGATCGTTGACGTGCGGAGCGCCGCCGTCAACGTCTGGAGCCCGCGCTTTGCGCGGCACACCATGTCGGCGGATGTTTCGCTCGCGGACCCGCCGCCGACGAACTTTGCGAGGGCACCCTTCACCCCTTCGTGCTGTGTCGTGGACGGCACCTCCAGATTCCGGCCCCGGGTACCGATCAGGCCGAAGCGGTCGGTGGGTGCCGCCTGCGACATGAGCTGGGCCACCGCGACGCGCACAGGTTCTTCGCGGCCCGCGCCCACCCCGTCGTCATCCAGCAGAATGAGAAATTCGCGTCCTCCGCCAGCTGCCGGCGCGGATGCCGAATTGGTGGCAAACGGCGGCGGTAGTACTGAGGCCGCCGCGGTGGCTGCTGGTGCCGCCGCGCCGGCGGACGCAGCCGAGACGAGCTCGAGATTGACGATCTCGCGCGGCTTGCCGTCGGTGCGGATCGAAATCTCCGACGCCTTCAGGTCGGTGACCGGCTGGCCCGCGTTGCTGATCGCGCGCACGATCAGCCGGGTTCCCGCGGCGGCGCCGCCCGACCGCTGGCTCCCCCCTTGCGCCGAGAGCGTGGTGACCGTCACGGCCAGAGTAGCGATCACGGGCAAACAGTGGACAGACAGGCAGGCGCGCATCACTCACCTCGAGGAAGAAACCAGCGTCGGCGACAGTCTAGCCGCAGGCTGATCATTTGAGAAGCGCTGTGGCGCTCGGATATCGGTAGGAGTCCGCCGGCGCGGTGGGCGGCGGTGCGACTGGAGAAGGCGGCGCGCCCCCGATGGCAAGCGCGCCCCCGATGGCAAGCGCGCCGCTTCGTATCCTGAGCTGACAACGACACCCGTGACTTACCGAGCTCCGTCCGTCCCGGACTTCGGCGGGGCTGCCACCGTCAGTGTGATGCCAACCTTCGCCAGAGCGGCACTCAGGGCTTGCAGCTTGCTCGTCATGGCGTTCGCCTCCGTGATGGCGGCAGGCACCCCGGTCTTTGCGTCGTTATACGCCGTCATCGTCGCCTGGGTCGGCCACATGCCCGCCATCAGGCCGTTTTTGGCCTGTGCCGCACGCGCGATCGGGCTCGGCGTGCCCGCTTCGCCGCCGCCGGCCCGGCCACCGCGGCCCCCTCCCGGAGGCACCAGTTTCGTGACGAGGGCCGTCAGCTCCTTGTCCGCGGCTTCGGCCTGCGCCTTTACGTCGGCCGGCAGATCAGACTTCGCGGCCACCTGCTTCATGACCTCGGGCATCTGCCTCTGCACCGGCACGATGACCTCGATCACGTCGTTGGTGCGGCGCTGGAGCGCATGCAGCTCCATCGACATGTCATGCAGCCGTTTTCGCTCGGCTTCCGTCAGCGCGACCTCCCTGTCGGCCATGACGCGCATCGGTTTGGTATCGATGGCCTTCCCATCGACGATCAGCGAGACGTTGTAGACACCCGGAAGCACATACGGGCCGGGGTTGCCACCGCCACCCCCGCCGAAGCCACCGAAGCTACCGCCACCCGTGCAACCCGCGCCGTACGTGTTCTCGCGCTGGTCCGGCTGCGCGCCACCGCCCTGCCGGCCGCCGCCCTGCGGCCCGCCCGGCTGTTGACCAACATTAGCGGTGGGCACCGGCTGAACCCGAAGGTCCCAGCACGCTGCCTGGAGACCTGCGCTCTTGCTGTTATTGAGCACCGGTCCCGAGATCTCGCGCACCTCGCGGCCCCCTGCGTCGGTGATCCGCAGCTTCACGTCCCCGACCGCCTTCTTGTTCGTCCACGACACGACCGCCGCCTGCGGCGGGTTTTCCCCGAAGAAAGTCTGATCGCCCCAGAACTCGTAGTTGCGGTCTCGCGCCGGACGCTGATACCACGCGAACGGCGGCGGCGTGAACAGCGCCGCGTCGGCGGTCGTCTGTTGCGCCTTGGTGTATTCCTGGATCGGCTCGAGGTGATCGAGGATCCAGATCGCCCGGCCGTGGGTAGCGAGGAGCATCGCGTTGTCGCGGGGATGAAGCGTGATCTCGTCGATGCGGACGGTCGGCAGGTTCGCCTTGATGCGCTGCCATCCACGACCACGGTCCGTGGTCACGAAAAGCCCCGTCTCGGTGCCGAGATACAGCACGTCGGCGTTGCGGATATCTTCGGTGAGCGTGCGCGCGACCTCACCGGCAAGATTTCCGTTGAGCGAGCGGAACGTCTGCCCGTAATCG
>JACDBQ010000042.1 GCA_013694845.1 Acidobacteriota bacterium | reverse complement strand
AGTATCTCCTGCGGTTGGTATGCTTTGGACTCGGCATTGCTATGTCTGCGGGTGGCACTGTATACGGCCAGCAACAGCGGCCTATGACGGTGGATGATCTTTTTAGGCTCGAGCAACTTGGGGCCGTAGTCGCATCACCAGACGGGGAATGGCTGGCATTAGTCATCGCTAGGACACGAACCAACGCTGAGACGTATAGAGACGTGCCGTCCGGCATGGGCGTGGGCGAGGATCATGCTGATGTCTGGCTTCTTCCGCGCCGGGGTGGGAGCCGACGCAACCTCACTAACGGCCTCATCGATGGCAGCGGATATTGGAACCCGGTCTGGTCCCCTGATGGGAAGCGCCTCGCCCTCCTCTCTACCAAGGGGGGGAACAATGTCAATCCGTACGTGTGGGAGATGGAGACGGATACATTGCGGCAGGTGACGGAGCGTGCAGCCGACTTGCGTGCATACGCGAACGACGAGGGTTGGCTGAGCCACGCTATGTTGTGGATCGATAACACTACTCTGCTGTGCGCTGTGCTGCCGGACAAGGCGCCGCGTTCGTACCATGACATGGCGAAGATCCGATCCTACAGCACCGCCGTGCGGGAATGGGCCAAAGCGGCTCAGGGTCGCAAACCCACAGTCAGCGTGTTAGAGAGCGGGCGCGAGGTGCCGCCGACGGAGCGGCTCCAGGGACAGTTGCTCGCCGTTGACGTGCTTACCGGCCGAAGTCGGGTTGTAGCGGAGGGGAGTGTCCGCCACCTCATCGTAAGCCCGACAGGGCGGCATCTAGCGCTGATCGCCGAAACCGGCAGAATGCCGCCGGAGCCTGGGCTCAAGCCTCGGTTCGAGGCCGGAGTGTCCGGCTTTCCGCGCACCCGATTAGGATTACTTTCCCTCAAACGGAAGCACGGGAGAACACAATGGTTCGATAACGTAGTTGATCCAAGACTAATTACCTTGGGGAGCGCCTTTCACAGCTGGTCGTCTGACGGCACATCCCTGGCCGTGATCGGTAAGGAGAGCACGGAGGACCACACTGCAGATCACCTGTTTCTCGTGTCTACTGCCTCAAAAACCGTGCGGAGCCTGTCCAGCCAGAAGCTTGAAGTGCGCGCCACCGCTTGGTCACCCAATGGGGATCTGCTCGCACTAGCCCGCCCGCGTTTCCTGAGCGCGCCCCCCGACGACACCACTAGGTTCGATTGGTTTGCGCTCGATCGGAGTGGAGGCGGCTCTATCCGGAATTTTACTGCGCCACTTACAGCAGTGCCGACCATGCTCCTTCGCACGTCGGAGCGCAATACTATGGTGGGCATCGCATCCGGGGAGTTATGGTCGTTCAATCTGCGTAGCAACACCACGAGGAGCTTGACAGATACCTTCCCGCCACAGCTTCAAGAAGTGGTCTGGCCGTCCCGACGCGGGCAGCGTGGCGGCGCAATCCAGGAGTTGATCGTAACAACCCAAGCAAATGACCTTTACCGGGTGGCCTGGACGAAGACCTCAGCCCGCCTTCGATTGCTCCCACGGCCCTCTGAGAATGCGACGCTCGCCGAATTGCGCCCAGAGCAACAACTCGTGGTCTATATCGGGACCGAGTCGAACGGAACCTTTCTCTGGACAGGTAACGGGAGCGATGCTCGCTTTGAGCAGCGAATCGTACTGAACAGCCATCTTGGTGAGATTGCGGATGCGAAACGCACCCTGATCGAGTATCGCGGTATGGACGGCGACTCGCTCAAAGCTATGCTCGTTCTACCCTTGGGGTACGAGCCCGGGAAGCGGTACCCTCTGCTCGTCAACGTCTACGCCGGGCTTGTGACGAGCGATAGCAATTTTCATTACCTCTTGAGCAAGCACATGGTCAGCTCGGCGAATCTGAATCTGATTCCAGCTCGGGGATACGCGGTGCTCATGCCGAGCATGCCTCTAGCATCATGGGGCGAGGCCAGTGATCCCTACATGGACTTACCAAAGGGGGTAATGGGGGCCGTTGATAAAGCAATCGACCTGGGCATAGCCGATCCTGAACGACTTGGCCTAATTGGATGGAGTTATGGGGGTTACAGCACGTATTCACTCGTCACCTTAACCCATCGTTTCAAGGCAGCGGTCACGTTGGCAGGTATTTCGGATCTGGTCAGCATGTACGGGACATTCGTCGCTCCGATCCGATACGATGAGTTTGCACACGAAGAGTTGTTTGGCCCCGTTTTTGGCGAGACGGGCCAAGCGAGGATGGGCGCTCCTCCCTGGTTTGATCTCTGGCGTTACCTGCGAAACAGTCCAATTCATTTCGTTGACCGTGTCCAAACCCCTCTTATGATCATTCAGGGGGATATGGATTATGTGCCCATTCAACAAGGCGAAGAATTCTTCACGGCCCTGTATCGCATGGGAAAGAAGGCAAAGTTCGTCCGATATTGGGGAGAGGGACACGTAATCTCGTCTCCGGCAAACGTGGAGGATATGTGGCAGAGAGTGTTCCAATGGTTCGACGAGCATTTAGCAGGGATGAGCCTAGATACTACCGGCGCGCGGTAAGCCCAGCATCACTTGACCTGACCTTTTTCCACAACTTTCACTTGTAGTGCACTGCCACACCAATCGCCCAACTGGTTGAACTTGGCGGCAGCATCCACTGGAGAGACGAGTCTTGACCCATCCCCCCAGTGAGCTGGCAAGTAGCCGTGCGGAGGTGGTGATCAGCTACAGGCCGAAACCAAGACTTCCTGCGACCGGCCGTACGTAGATTGCACCTGAGTTCTCAGACTTGAGAGGGTTGGTGCCGTTGAGCGTCTCGCGCACGACGTTGCCGCTAGTGACGAGTGTTGGGGCTGCGTAGATCATAATTCTCCTCCTTCGGTTCCCCTCGGTGTAGAGGGGGTAAGTGGACCTGGATTGTGCAGTTGCGTTCAGTTTTACTGAAGATGACCTCCGCATGGCCACCTGCCGGAGCGTATCTGAAGCCACGCCTCGACAGAGAGCGTCGACAGCAACGTGGCCTGCGTGTAGTTCTTACCGACCATTTGGTGAGATGGTGAGTCGAACGCCTCTCGCAATTTTCCTGCGTCCAGCACCCCGAGCTCGGCTAGCATTGGGGCTCGCAATAGGGGAGCGAGGTGTTCCCGTGCCGTCTTTAGAGACCAAGCCAGAGCCGCGCCCGTACCTTGCTTTCCGATACGCAATCGGACTTGCTCGGGCACGATTCCCCGCATCGCTTCCCGGAGCACCCAGCGGTGGGCATGAGGCCTGGCACGGATTCCGGGGGGCAGTTGCAGGGCAAACTCCACCAACGGTCGGTAGAGCATTGGATGCCGGACCTCCAGCGTATCGGCGAGTAAACCTCCAGTCGTTATGTCTGATAACTCTGCTACGCGCGTGGCGATCGCATGCTGATACTTATGCCCCAGGGGCCCCGCGTATTCGAGTGCCCCAGGAGCTTGCTGCGTGAGGCCGTACCGCCGGAGTGTCACTTGCTTCAGCCACGGCTGTGCAAGATGCTCCTCACCGGCTATTAGGTAGTTCCGCACAACGCTTGGCAGCAGTGGAAGCAGCGCGTTCCTATAAGCCAATTCCCAAAAGGACACCCTGCCAATCGCAGCCCGATGGACCATTTCTCGGAGCGCTGGCCATGCGCGCCCATTCATGAGCCAATCGGCGAAGAAGAACATGCTCCCCATGAAAAGCTCGTCACCGCCCCAGCCGGTCAGCAACACACGTCCTCGGGCCTTCTGAACCACAGCGCATTGCCCGCGCTCCCGCGGGTAGACGTTGAGGTCGAAGGTAGGCTGATCAGTGCGCGGGGGAGGATAGTGCTCGTCATACCAGGCTGGCGCGCCGACGATTGTTTCGTTGCGCACCGACCACCGATGCACGACGGCATCGGAATATTGACGCTCGTCCGACCCTGTGCCTTCGCGGTCCACATGGGTCACGGTGCCTGCGAGGCCGTGGGTGATGTCGCCACGGCCTGCAAGCCATTGTACCAGGCTTACAATTGACGACGAGTCCAGGCCCCCCGAGAGCTGGGCCCATGTCTCGCCCTGAGTTCCGAGACGCAGGCGCACTGACTGGATGAGTAGCTGGCGGCAGAGCTCAACTGCTTCGCCTTCACATCTCTCCCAGGCTTCCTCCACTTCAAAGCCAGAGCTGTGCCAGTACTGCTGGATGCTCAACTTGCTGTGTGCTAGCACAGCCATGCAACCGGCGGGGATGGTCCGAACACCTGCGTAGACGCTCTGGTGGCATGAAGGCCCATACAATGCCACGATTCGCACTAGATACTCGATGTCGTACGACTCGTTTAATGCCAGAGCTTCGGCGCGGGATGCAAAGGCGTAGAGCTTGTTGTGTTCCGCATAATAGATTCGGTGAACGGCGAATGCGTCGCATGCCGCGACGGCTGTGTGGGTACTGCCGTTCCAAACGACGAATGCAAAGTCGCCGAGCACTTGAGGGATGTAGCGCGTGCCGTGGCGTGCCACAACCCGCAAGATCACTTCAAGGTCCGTCCGCTCTCTAGGTACGTCACCTGCCCACCGCTCAAGGTCAGCCCGGTTGTCCAGCCGTACTAGGCCAGCTGCGAGCCATTCTCCATCTTGCACGACCAGCGGAGGGCCATAAGGATCGTCCCATCCAGTAAGCGCCATGGCTGAACCGGCCGACTGCCAGTGGTAGCTGAGTCCGCGGGCACGCGGCAGCGATTCGTACTCCCGACGCACCGCGTCAGGGAACCCACAACCCTCTGGATCGAGCAAGCAGGTGAAGAATCTCATGGCAGTTGCGCCGGCAATCGAGCGAATTCACTGACGTGTTCCGGGAAATCGTTGATTACCTCACCTTGGTACTCGACCCAAGCATGAGCCTCAAATGGGTAAGATTTCACACCATGGCAGTACTTGATGGCCACACCTTGATGCCGCAGGAGGTAGTAGAGTGCCAGTGACTGCTCCAAGCACTTTGCACGCCCCGGGTACATCGCACCTGCCAGCGCAACGGCATACTCAACGCGTTTTATACCGGCCATCTTCACCAAGCTCTTGCCCGGAACGGGCTCCACTCGGCGTCGGATCGATTCGATCGTTTCCCCAAAGCCGCGCACTCGGAGCATCAGCTTTACGAGAAAGATTACCAGCCCCGCGCGCAACATCGAAGGCACTTCTAGCGGGCTCTCCGGACACGGCGGGGCGCCAGCCTGCGCGAGCCCACTGTATGTTGGTGTTGCGAGCTGAGCCCTTTCGTTTGGTCTTTGACCTAGCGTTGGCACGTCACCATTTTCCTTTCCTCGTGCCGAGTGTCGCCAGCATGCTCTTGTGGCATCTGACGACATTCGCTCAGCTCGTCGTCCAGCTGTTGCCTCCCCCGCAATCGCCCGACCCAACCTACTTTCGTCTGACTTAGTTCGTTCTGCGCCTTATACAACTGCGAATACCTCCCCTCCATCCCCACCAACTCCTCATGCCTCCCCCGCTCCACCACCCTCCCGCCCTCCAACACCACGATCTGCTC
>JACDBQ010000031.1 GCA_013694845.1 Acidobacteriota bacterium | reverse complement strand
CTCGAAGACCAGGTCCGCCATCCGCTTGATGATTTTCGCGCGCGGGTCGTACGACTTGTAGACCCGGTGCCCGAACCCCATCAACCGGCCGTCGCCCCCCTTCACCTTCTTGATGAACGCGGGCACGTTCTGGGTCGAGCCGATGTCGTTCAGCATCCGCAGGACGGCTTCGTTGGCCCCGCCATGCAGCGGGCCGTACAGGGCCGCGGAGGCGCCCGCAAGAGCCGAGTAGGGGTCTACTTCCGAGCTGCCGATGTTCCGCATCGCGCTGGTGCTGCAGTTCTGCTCGTGGTCGGCGTGGAGGATGAACAGCACGTCGAGCGCGCGCTCGAGGATCGGGTGCGGTTTGTAGCGCGGCTCGGTCATCTTGAACAACATGTTCAGGAAGTTGCCCGAGTAGCCAAGCTCGTTGTCCGGCAGCACGTATGGCCGGCCGATCGTGTGCCGGAAGGCGTAGGCCGCAATGCTGGGCACCTTGGCGATCAGCCGGATGGTCTGCAGTCGTCTCGATTCGACGTCGAAGATGTGCTTCGCGTCCGGGTAGAAGGTCGAGAGCGCCCCGACGGCGCTGAGGAACATACCCATCGGGTGGGCGTCGTAGCGGAACCCCTCGAGAAACTTCTTGATGTTCTCGTGGAGCATCGTGTGCAGCGTGATGTCCCTGGACCAGGTCTGCAGTTGCTGCGCCGAGGGCAGCTCCCCGAACAGGATCAGGTACGCCGTCTCGAGGAAGTCACTGTGCTCGGCCAGCTGGTCGATCGGGTAGCCGCGATACTCCAGAATGCCCTTGTCCCCGTCGATGAAGGTGATGCGGCTCCGGCACGAGGCGGTGTTCATGAACGCGGGATCGTAGGTCATCATCCCGAATTCGTCGTCGGTCACCTTGATCTTGCGCAAGTCCATCGCGCGGATCGTGCCGTCCTGAATCGGAAGCTCGTAGGTCTTGCCGGTTCGGTTGTCCGTTACTGTGAGTGTCTCGGCCATTGATTCCTACACGTCGTCGTCGGAGCCGCCCTCGGTGTCGGCGGACGGCGGGGGGTCGCCCGGGACCCGGTAATCACCTGACAGCCAGCGCCCGAGGTCCGCGAGCTTGCACCGCTCGCTGCAGAAGGGCCGCGACTTCGGGTCGACCGGATGCCTGCGGCAACAGGCGCACAAGGGCTCGGGCCTCATCACTTAGAACGCTCTTATTGTAGTGCAGCGCCCCGCACCAAGGCTTTGGGCTTCAGGCTCTGGGCTCTAGGGGCTCGAGGAGCCAGAGCCCAAAGCCCAAAGCCCCAGCCTAGTCTAGAGCCTAGAACCTAAATCCCGTCGCTCCTGTCAGCCGAGTGGTGGCGGACGTCACGCGCCGAGACCATGAAGATGACGTCTTCGGCCACGTTGGTTGCGTGGTCGCCGATGCGTTCGAGGTGGCGAGAGATCAGGATGAGGTCGAGGGAAGGTTCGATCGTGGAGGGAGCTTGGAGCATGTAGGTGAGGAGCTCGCGGAAGACCTGCGTTTTCAGTCCGTCGAGCTCGTCGTCCTGATTGAGAACGGCTTCCGCCATCGTGATGTCTCGGCGGACGTAGGCGTCGAGCGCGTCACGGAGCATCGACTGGGCGATGCCGGCCATCCGCGGAATGTCGATCAGTTCCTTGACCGGCGGATGCTTCAGATAGCGGGTGACCGCTTCGGCAATGTTGATGGCGAGGTCGCCGACGCGCTCGAGGTCGGTATTGATCTTCACGGCGGACACGATCGCTCGCAGGTCGACGGCCATCGGCTGATGCAGCGC
Source organism: Acidobacteriota bacterium (assembly GCA_013694845.1). Lineage (GTDB taxonomy): Bacteria > Acidobacteriota > Vicinamibacteria > Vicinamibacterales > 2-12-FULL-66-21 > JACDCA01. The sequence continues at coordinate 895 of JACDBQ010000031.1, read as the reverse complement.
GAGGAGGGTGAAACACCGGTTGTCGATCTCGATGTGCAGCTGGTTGATCGGCGTGTCACCGATCAGCACGCGTTCCACCACGGTCATGTCGCGCGAGACGAGCCCTTCGAGTGCCGCCCGCACGCGTTCCTCGGCGAGCCCGCCCATCTCGAGCAACCGTGTTTTGAGCTGTTCCAGTTCCTCCTGGAAGTGACGAACCACCCGCTCTGCCATTTATCCGAACCTTCCGGTGACGTAATCTTCCGTCAGTTTCTCTGACGGGTTGGTGAACATCTTCTGGGTGGCGTCGTACTCGATCAGTTTTCCCAGCCAGAAGAAGGCGGTGAAATCCGACACCCGGGCCGCCTGCTGCATATTGTGCGTGACGATGACGATCGTGTATTCCGACTTCAACTGATACACGAGCTCCTCGATGCGCTGGGTCGCGATCGGATCGAGCGCGGAGGCGGGTTCGTCCATCAGGAGGATCGAGGGCTTGATGGCCAATGCGCGTGCGATGCACAACCGCTGCTGTTGCCCGCCCGAAAGGGCCAGCGCCGAGTCCTGCAGGCGGTCCTTCACTTCTTCCCAGATCGCCGCCTGGCGCAGGCTCTCTTCTACCCGACCCTGCAGCTCGGAACGGTTGCCGGCCAGGCCGTTGATCCGCAAGCCGTAGGCGACGTTCTCGAAGATCGACTTGGGAAACGGGTTGGATTTCTGGAAGACCATTCCCACCCGGCGGCGCAGCGCAACCACGTCGGTGCCGGGTCCATACACGTCATGACCGTCGATCCGTACGTGCCCGTCGACCCGCGTGCCCGGAATGATGTCGTTCATGCGGTTCAGGGTGCGCAGAAACGTGCTCTTGCCGCAGCCGGACGGACCGATGAATGCGGTCACGACATTCGGGCGGACG
>JACDBQ010000024.1 GCA_013694845.1 Acidobacteriota bacterium | reverse complement strand
CCCCATGACCCCAGAGGCCTCTGGCCCCTGGTCCTTATCCCTGCTTCAGGCGGTAGCGGGCGACGAGCATCGCGGCCTCGGTGCGGCTGGGGTCCACGCTCCCGGTGAACTGCGCGCCTTCCGTCAACACCAGGGAGGGGGTCTGCAGATGTCCCAGAACCCCGGCCGTGCTCTCCAGTCTCACGTGCTCCGTCGCAGTGATGCTCCCCTCGAGTTGGCCCGCGACCGTCACCACGCGCGCAATGATCCTTGCCTTGACACGAGCCGACGCACCGATCGTCAGGTGCTGCTCGGGGAGCGTGATCTGCCCGTCGAATGTACCGTCGATAACCATGTCCTGGTCGGATGCGAGGTCTCCAAGGACCGTCAGCCCCGCTGGCAGACATGACGGACCATCGCTCGTGGTGTGCGCGTGCATACCCGATTGTTGTGTGAATGAGGCAGGATGACAACCCCCATGGCCCGGCACCGGAGCATGCCGGGACCGGGCCCATGGGAATTACCTTAGAACGAGAACCGCGCGCCCAGTCTGAGCACGCGCGGGTTCATGATTTCCTGCACGTTATTGGCGGTCGACAGTCGCAGATCGTACTGACGCCCCAGCACCGTGCTGGCGTTGAGTGCGTTGAACACATCGAAGTCGAGGTTCACACGCAGGCGGTTGTAGGAGAACTCCTTGCCGACCCGCAGATCGAGCGACGTCACGTTGGGCAGACGGAAGTCCCCGACCTCGTCGGCGACGAGGATCACGGTCTTCAGGTTGCCGAGCGGATCGCCAGTCGCCACCTGGGTCTGCTGATACGGCATCGAGTATCCCTGCCGGCTCACGATGTTGCCGGCGAGGTTGATGCCCCACCGCGCGCTATACATGGCCGTGGCGGCCAGCTGATAACGCGGCGCGACCATGAAGATGCCCGACTTGCCGCTACCGCTGGTTGCTGGAGCACCGGTCCGCCATCCACATTCGGTAGGCACCGAGCGCCAGCGGCACCGGCCCGGCCAGCAGCTGCGGCGTCGGGTCCATGATTGCTTCGTCGCCGTCGAAGTATTCGCGGTGATCGTTCGTCGAGAACCCGAACCGGGCCATCCAGCGGTTTGCGAGACGCTTGGTGGCGCTCAGTTCCAGGCCCCAGTACCGCTGCGAGTATCCCTCCCGATCGACATACTCGGTGGCGGTGCGATTGGCCGGCGCGTTGGCGACGCCGTAGTAGGGGACCTCATACGAACCGGTGGTGGGATGCGAACCGGTGACGGTCCCGAGCTGGACGTAATCGTCGGACCGCACACCCTGGACCGGCCGCCAGTTGAAGTTCACGAACTTGCGCCACGTGAAATTCGCCGACACCCCGAAGTTCGTGAAGAGCTCACGGTCGACGCCGACCACGAGCTCGTGAGTCAGCGGCGTGCTGTAGTCCCCGATGCGGTGGTTCGGACTCGATACGTTCGACGGGTTGGCGATATCGAACCCGCCCCAGGCACAATCCGTCGAGGGGCTGCTCGCCGTGCAGGTGCGTCCGGCCAGGTCCGACGGGTCGGCCACGCCGTTCCCGTTCAGGTCGGTCACGTTGTAGAAGTACACCCTCGGAATGAACCAACCGTCGAGAATAACCCGGCCTGCCCGGCGTTCATCTGCGAGGCGAACGTCGCGTAGCTGGCCCGCGCCAGGGTCTTGCGGTCGTCGGTCAACGCATACGTCAGCCCGAGTCTCGGCGTGATCGAGTTCCACACGATCGCCTCGTCGGCAGCCTGGCCACTGAGGTCCGGCAGAAGATCCGGCAGCGCGGGGTTCCCGGCCTGCGAATACGCGCGCACCGACGACGATTGCCTGTCCCACCGGGCAGCCAGGTTCAGCGTCAGACGGTCCAACGAGATCGTATCGCCGAGGTACCCACTCATGTACTTCCCCCGCGTGCCGTTGATCTGATTCCACGCGGTCACGCCTGCGATCATGCTCGGGTAGGTCGAGTAGCTGGTGGTGATGCCGTCGCCGGGCACGGTGTAGCTCGAGTCCACGTCCGCGGTGCGGTAGGCGAAGCCGAACTTGATCTCGTTCCGGCCGCTGAAGAAGTTCCCATCCATCGCGGTATTCGACTGCGGGCGGTCCGTCCGGAATTCGTACCAGCTGCCCGGCCGATGCCTTCATCGTCGGCGAAAATCAGCTTCGTATCGAGGCCCCCCTGCGGCGTCAGGAAGAAGCCTCCTTTCACGTGCGCGTATCGGCCGGTCACAAAGAGGTTGTTGCCGACGACGTAGTTCGCCTCCCCCTTGAACACCTCGGTCGGGCCACCCTGGTTCCAGGTGGTCTCAGGTGGACGCGCGGGGCTGGCGCTGCGGCCGAACTTCAACTTCTCCCCGCGGAAATAGGTGAACGATCCGCGCAGGTCCCTGGTTGCCTGGCCGGTGGCTTTGAACGAATAGTTCTCGAGCTGCGTGCGGTCCGGCGTGTTCGCCAGCGTCAGCAGCGTCACGTCGGTCTTGCCGAACGCGCCCCAGGCCCAGAGGCGATCGCGGAACAACGGCCCGCCCAGTTCGAAGCCGTAATCGCGATATTCGTCGATGCGGTTGCCCTTGCCCGTCGTGCCGCCGAGCAGGAAGCGAAGCTCCTCGGGCAGGTTTTTCGACTGCATCGACTCATTCTCGAAATAGACGCGCGTTGAGCCGTGTGGCGTGTTGCTGCCGGATTTGAGGACGAAGTTGAGCCCGACACCCGGGGTCGCGCTCTGTGCGTCGGCGCCACCGGTCGTGACCGCGATCTCCTGGAACATGTCGAAGTCGTAATACCCCTGTGACGAACCAAGCGCCGACATGTCGGTGATCGGGATGCCGTCGATGCTCCACGTATTCTCGGTGGTGACGGCCCCCTTGGCGGTGTAGTTGGACTGCTGTCCCGACTCGGCGCCGCCGACGTTCACGCGGTCCACGACGACCGAGGGCACGGTCTGCAACACGACCCAGGGGTCACGGGCCGAGGGAATCCGCTGCAGTTCCGCATACGACACGTTGGTGGTCGTCGCGGTGTTCTTCGGGTTGATCACCGGTGAGACACCGGTGATCAACCCACCTGCGTCGAGACTCCGCCGACCGTCATGCTGATCTTCAGCGGCACGCCGGCGCCGGTAGCGACCGGCACCTCCCGGTTCACGTATTCGTTGAAGCCGTCAACTTTGGCCGACACTGCGTACGTGCCCGGCGCCAGGTTGAGAAAGTGCGTTTCGCCCTTGGCGTCGCTGACCGCGTTCGCATTCTGCGGCCCTGAAATCGTGACCGTCACTCCCGGCAGCACGCCGCCCGTGGCATCGGTCACGGTGGCGTCGATCCGCCCGGTGTAGACTTGCGCCGTCGCAG
>JACDBQ010000924.1 GCA_013694845.1 Acidobacteriota bacterium | reverse complement strand
CCGCATTACATCGGCGCCGAGCGGGAGATCGAGGTCCTTCGTGAACCGGCATCCCCGGTCCGCTGAGCGGAAAGCCTTCTGCCTGGCGATGGTGATCGTCGTCGCCGCGGCAGCTCCCGTCGCCCAGGAGGCCGCGCCGCCCGTGGCGACCGCCGCCGGCATCGCCCCGGCAACCGCTCTCCGAACGTTCCAGCTGGCCAAACCGGCCGATCTGCTTATCCAAGAGGCGGCAGGACCAACCCCCACGACACCGCCCAGGCCGCCGACGGCCACGGAGAGCCTGCGCACCATGATCGGAGTCGGGTACGTCCAGGGAGCGGACTGGGGCAGTGAAATCATGGCCGGGGGGGCCATCGGCGGCACGCAGGTGCAGTTGAACACCCTGATCACCAGCGGGAGGGAAGGCCTTCGGTTCGATCACGGATCCTTGTCGCTGTTCGATCCGGACGCGCGGTGGCGGGTGGAAGCCGGGGACGTTTATTCACAGCTCCGCGGCGCGAGCGCCGGAGGCCGCGTGTCATGGGCCGCTCCGGGCAATCGGCGGCCCGCGATCGCGATCTACGGACCACGCCGGGGAACACCCGCGCGCGCAACGGTCGTCTCGTATCGCGACCAGGTCCAGCTGCGTGGTCAGACGCTACTCGACGCCGAGGTCGCGAGCGACAAGTCGTATCTGCTCAGAAGCCGGCTGGGAGTGTCGCATCTCGACCTCGAGGCGTTCTATCGCTCTCAGCGTGCTCCTGTCGCGAGCCGTGACGCAAGTCTCTCGGGCGGCCTCACCCTCTGGCGCGGCCTTGGCGTCGCGGGAGGAGTGTTCGGATCGGTCCAGGCGGGCGAGCGCAGTGACTGGCGCATGGTGTCGGTACGCGTGCCGGTGGCCCGCTTCCTGGATCTCACCCTGGAGCGAGCGTTCGCCGGAACGCGTGACTCGTCGAGTACCACGTCGGCCGTGATGGGCAGCCTCACGGCCGGCAACCTGCGGCTCTTCCATCGGTTTCAGCAGGGGGAGTACGACTTTGCACGAAATGGATTCGCGGGCACTCTCGAACGGCAGCAGACGCAGTCGATGAGTTCGTACTCCAGGGGGCCGCGACTGAATCTCACCTTGCAGCTGGCCACCCAGCGAACGGAGACGGGCCAGGTGCAGCACTGGGAAGAGCTCCAGACGACACTGAAGTTGAGCCGGACCACCACGGTTCGCGCCGTCACCGCCGTGCCTGACCTTCGGAGGCGCGATCGACTGCAGGCGTACCTGCGGCAGGACCTGCCGTACCGCCTGGCACTCCAGGCTGATTACGGGCGCATCTCCGCGTTCCAATCGATCCCGCGTGAACTCGATCGTTCAAGGCTGAAGGTGATGCTGTTCAAGACCCTCGACATCGCAACCCCCGCACGAGGAGCCGAAGTCTCGGGGCGCGTGCTCGACTACGCGGGCCGCGGCGTTGCCGGTGCCCGAGTGAAACTGGGCCCTTACAGCGTAGACAGCGATCGCCAGGGTGGCTACGTGTTCAAACATGTGCCGAGAGGGCAATTCGACCTGTCGCTCGACCAGACGCTGCTCCCGGCCGACTTCGCCTGGGATGGCAAAGGCCAGCGCGTCACCGTCACCGGGGCGCGTGCGCTGTGGGCGGATCTGCGCGTGACTCCGCTAAATGCCATCCACGGCCGGGTCTACGTCGATCGGAATCAAAACAGCCATTTCGATGCAGGCGAAGCTGTCGGGGGTGTGGTGATCAGGATCGGCGACCATTTCACGGCGACTGACGGTGGCGGGTCGTACAGCTTCTACAATCTCTGGCCCGCCTCCTACGTGATCCGGCTGCATAGCGCCCCGGCAGAGTTTCAGATCGCAAGTGAAGAACGAACCGTGACGCTGCTGGACGGCGCGCCCGTCACGGGCGCAGACTTTCGCCTCAGAGAGACGGTGAAACCCATCGTGTGGGAGAGTCGGTCGCGATGAACAGAGTGATTCTGGTGATCGCGCTGCTCCTGGGCACCGAGCTGAGTGCGCGAGAACCCGGTCAGTTTGGCTTGGGACTGGTGCGCATCATCGTGCCGCCCGTGGTGTTGTTCCAGGTTCCCAATGTCGGCGCGAACAGTACCGCGAGTAGTCCGACGACGGTGTCGTTCGACCAGGCCGTCCTCGGGCTCGGTGAGGCCCTGCGGATCAGCGTCAGGGCTGACGGCGACTTGACGCTCCCGGGCGGCGGTGCCATCCCGGCGACGAACATCTCGTGGACGACCTCCAACGTCCTCAATGGGATCGGCATCAACGGCGCCTTGAACAAGATCACCTACACCCCGGTGTTCGAGAGCACGGTCGGTGCGGCGGCCGGACGAGTAGTTCTCACCTGGACGCTGTCGGCGCCTGGCGGTGGTCTGACGGCCGGCACACGCTATGCGGCGCTGCGGTGGCGGTTCGAGGCCGTGACCCCTTAGGCGCGCTCTGAACTCAAGAACTCAGTACCCATCACCGAGCACGCCAACTCGCGGAATCGTCCGTACTCGAATCCCGTCGGGCCGAGCTGCTCGTTCGGGGCTGATCTGTCACCCATGTATCCGGTCTACTGTGTTCCCTATGTAACCGGTTCGGACACCCCCGGCCCCGGACCCGCCCTAAGGCGTGATGTCAGCGCGGTATTCGCCGAGGAACGTCATGATCGCCGATGCCTCGACCATGTCTTTCGCGCGGAAACGGAT
>JACDBQ010000900.1 GCA_013694845.1 Acidobacteriota bacterium | reverse complement strand
CGTGCTGCACCAGGCGGCGATCCCTTCCGTCCCGCGCTCTGTGAACGATCCCATTACTTCGAACCGGGCGAACGTCGATGGCACGCTCAACATGCTCGTCGCCGCTCGTGACGCAGGTGTGAAGCGGCTCGTCTTCGCCGGTTCGTCGTCCGCCTATGGTGATACCCCGACCCTCCCCAAGAGCGAAGAGATGCCGTCGAATCCACTCTCGCCCTATGCGCTGCAGAAGGTCGTCGGCGAGCAGTACCTCCAGATGTTCACGCGTCTGTATGGACTCGAGACGGTGAGCATCCGGTATTTCAATGTGTTCGGCCCGCGGCAGGACCCGTCGTCGCCCTACTCGGGCGTGATTTCGGTGTTCGCCTCGGCGCTCCTCGACAATCGGTCACCCACGATTTACGGCGACGGCGGCCAGACGCGCGACTTCACCTTCGTCGCCAATGTCGTCGACGGCGTGTTGCGCGCGTGCGACGCGCCGGGTGCGAGTGGAGAAGTGATCAACGTGGCCACCGGCGGCCGGATCTCGTTGAACGAGCTCTTCACCGAGATGAAGCGCATCATCGGCGCTACGGTCAACCCGACCTATGCGGCCGCCCGCCGGGGTGACGTCCGCGATTCGCAGGCCGACATCGTCAAGGCCAGGACGATCCTTGGCTACCAGCCGAGCGTCTCGTTCGAAGATGGACTGGAGCGGACAATCGCCTGGTACCGCACGGTGCCGGCGGTAGTGACCGCCTGATGGATCAGCCCTTTCAGGCCTGCGTCACGGCGATCACCTCTCCCCCTTGTCGATCTCGACGCCCATCCCGGCGATCCGAAACGGCGCGGCGGGTTCGAAATTGAACAAAAACGTCGCCTGTGTGCCTTCCTTGTCGGGGATCGCGAGCCGGATTTCTTCGGCGGACGCCTTCAGCACTTTCGACACTTTGAACGTCCCGAAGTCGCCCCGCAGCCGCTGAAACAGTTTGGCGCGCTCTTCCGCGGAGCGACGCTTCAGCAGGCCCGGCTCCATGTGGACGTCCATCATGGCGAGATACTTCTTCTCGTCACCGGTATTGAACCCATTGATGTACGCCTGAAGGTGCTTGCCCTGCGGGGTATCCGGCAATGCCACCGGTTTCGCAGGCTGCGGCACGAGCAAGGTCAGCACGAACAGAACAACTCCGAACATCATCCCTCCTCAATCGTTGCGTAACGCCACTACCGGGTCCACGAGCGAGGCACGCGGCGCGGGGGCGTAGCTCGCGGCGAGGGCCGCAACCGCGATCAGCGCCGCCATGCCGCCGAGCGTCGCCGGGTCTCCCGGTTCGACGCTGTGCAGCATCGCCCGCATGGTGCGTGACAGGAGCGCTGCCAGAACGCAGCCCGCCACCAGCCCCGCACCGACCAGCGAGAGGCTCTGGCGAAGAATGAGGCAGACCACGTCGCGCCTCTCCGCGCCCAGCGCCATCCTGACGCCGATCTCACGCACCCGCCGTGCGACGGAGAACGATAGAACGCTGTAGATGCCGACGAGCGCGAGTACCGCCGCCAGGGCGGAAAAGCCGGTCAATAGCGTTGCGAGGAAGACCGGCTGCGCCAGGGTCCGCTCGACGAGGTGTTCCATCGTTGCGATGTTCGCCGCCGGGAGATTGGGATCAACAGAGCGGACGGTGGAACGTAGCGCGGCCGCAACTTGAGCGGGATCCCCCGTGGTCCGGAGCACCAGGAACGCTCCTCTATTCGACGCCTGCTGGTAGGACAGGAACATCTCGGCATCGGGCGGTTGGGTCGGGCCGCGTGCGCGTCGCGCGCGATGCCCACGATCGCGCCCTCCAGCGCATCCATGCGGAGCCGGGCCCCGATCGGCGATGTTCCGTTCCAATACTTGAGTGCGAGGGACTCGTTCACGACGATGGCGCCGGGCGCATCAGCGGTGTCCGGATCCGTCAGGCCGCGTCCCTCGAGGATCTGCACGCCCATCGCGGCGAGCAGTGCGGCCGCGATAGCGGCGGGCCGCCGCCGCCAGGTGCGGATCGCGTAGGCCGCGTCGCGGCGAAATCTGTGCATCACGCTGAAGGTTAGGCACTCGTTGTGAAGATCTGATGAATGGCGTGTCGCCCGTCGATGCGCTACCTTCTTCATCGTGAAGACCCGCATCCTCATCGTCGAGGACGACGCGCGCACGTCGGCGTCGGTGGCCTTGTATCTGCGGCACGCGGGTTATGAGACCCGTGAGGTGGCTGACGGCGCGTCGGCGCTGGACGCCGCCGAAGACCTCCGTCCGGATCTCATCGTGCTCGACCTGATGCTGCCAGGGGTGGACGGCCTGGAGGTATGCCGCACACTGCGAAAGACAACGGCGCTTCCGATCATCATGCTCACCGCCCGCGCAATGGAAGAAGACAAGCTGCGAGGGCCGAGTGCGGCGCGGACGACTACGTGACCAAGCCCTTCAGCCCGCGCGAGCTGGTGGCGCGGGTGGCCGCGGTGCTCCGCCGGACCAAGGAACCTCCCTCGATAAAGTAGACACTTCCACCTAACGCAAGGAGGTGTCAGATGCCCCGAGCGGGCCCACGGAAAGTCCAGCGATACAGCCTGGAGTTCAAGCTCAAGGCCGTGAAGTTGAGTCAGTTGAAGGGGGTCGAGGTGCAGGCCGTCGCCGA
>JACDBQ010000887.1 GCA_013694845.1 Acidobacteriota bacterium | reverse complement strand
CTGCAACTCGTCGTGGACGAGCGGCATCAACGTATCGAGAGCCGTCTCGTCTCCCTCGCGCCAGGCTCTGAGGAGAACGGTCACCTCGTGGGTCGGGCTCAAAATACCTGCATTCTAACCGGCTTTCGCGTGGGTGTCCGTTCTGGCCGTCCGTTTCCGCCTCTCTGGCTGGAAGGTGACATGTCGAAACCGATCACGGAGTGACCGGACCTTTCCAGACCCTCACGGCCGCGTCGTCGCAGGCGGGACGACCATGTCCCATCACAACGAAAGGTGAAGCACCATGAATCGAGTCCGTATGTCCGTCACGCTCGTTGCCCTGTTGATGTGCGGCCCGATCGCCGCAAGAGCTGACGTCGTTCTCGACTGGAACGCGATCGCAGTGTCCACAGTGGTCAGTCAGGGCCAGAGTCCGTTCGCGCAACCACGCTTCCTCGCGATCACGCAGCTCGCGGTGTTCGAAGCCGTCAACGCGATCACGGGCGACTACGAGCCGTACCTCGGAACCGTCGTCGCACCGGCGGGCGCATCGGCTGATGCCGCAGCGGTTGCCGCCGCGTATCACGTACTGAAGAACTACTTCCCGCTGGCGCCGAATCTCGATCTCGCGTATGCGGCGTCGCTGGCGGTGATCCCCAACGGTTCAGCCAAGAGCGGCGGCATTGCGACTGGGCAGGCCGCGGCTGCGCAAATGATCGCGAGCCGCCTCAACGACGGCTCCTCTCCGCCGCAGTTCTACGTACCGGCGTCGACCGACCCCGGCGTGTGGCAGCTCACGCCAGGTTGCCCTGCCGCCGGCGGCGTCGGTTTTCAGTGGCAGAACATGACACCGTTCGGTGTGCCGAGCGTTCCCGGCAGCCAAGCGTGGATCGCGCAATTCGACCAGGGGCCGCCCCCGACGCTCACCAGCACGAAGTACGCACGGGACTACAACGAGGTGAAGAGGGTCGGCAACGTGACGAGCGATCTCACCGAGCGGCCGCTGGATCGGGCCGATGTGGCGCGGTTCTACGCGGCGTCCTCGCCGAGCTTTGTGTTCAACCTTGCCGCGAGGCAGGTCGCCGCCGCGGAGGGCGCCTCGCTGTCAAAAAATGCGCGGGCCCTCGCCCTGCTCAACATGGCCACCAACGACAGTCTCGTCGCATCGTTCTGGATGAAGTATCACTACGCACTTTGGCGGCCCGAGACGGCGATTTTCGAGGGCGCCCAGGATGGCAACGCGAGAACCGATGGCGACACCACCTTTGTGCCGTACATTCCCACGCCGTGTTTCCCCAGCTATCCGTCGAACCACGGGAGCGGAAGCAATAGCGCCGCGGAGATTCTGAGGCGGGTCTACGGTGCTGGTGGCCATGCCATCACCATGGCGAACTCCGCCGTGCCGGGGCCGGTCTTCCACTACACCAGGTTCGACCAGATCACCACCGATATCAGCGACGCGCGCGTCTACGGTGGTATCCATTTTCGCTTCGATCAGGATGCCGGCGACGCGTTGGGGCGCGACGTCGGGACCTATGTGTACCGGCACAACCTCCGCCGCGCGAAGCATTCCGATCACGACGACGACGGCGAAAACGATGCGGATGACGACACACACGATAGCGAGAAGCACGATAGACACGACAAATAGCGCTTCTTGACAAAGGCCGATTCAGAATCTCGTCATGCCCCGCCAGTCGGGTGTTCTTCGACAACGGGACGCCAAATCCGACCGTCGTCGACGCAAAGCCGTACGGCAGGCCGGTCGCACAAACGTGGAGTGGCCGTCTGCCGAGGCCGTGCCGATGACCGGGCGATGCCGATGAAGAGATCTTTCTTCTGTGCGTCGACTCCAACGCACATGGTAACGTCTTGCACGATCGGCCCCTTTCGTGTGCGGCCTGCGCTCGCGAGTACCTTCAACTCGGCCAGGGCGTCCGCGATTCGGAAAAGTGTCCAGCGACGCGACGCCTTCGACGACTGTTTGCGCTACCCGACGTGCGGAGTTGGGGCTCGTCCCGGCGGTGTAATCGCAAATTCGCTCGACATCGTTGGCCGCGTCCGTTGTCCACCGGACGCGCATCAGCCGCGATAGCGCCGATCCATGCGAGAGGCGACTTCGTCATGGTCCACCGAGCTCGCCAGCAGGTCCAGGGGCGACCTGATCGATGGTGCGTCCGGTCTCCTCGGCCAGCCGGGTCAACTTCGCTTCGAGTTCGGGCGGAACCTGGAGGTTCATAGGGCCAGCGTAGGGGATGGAAGGCTCTGTCAACTCGAAGAGCAACCGTGCAGACGGGCTTCATCGAGGGCTCAACCCTAAGAATCGCCGCATCACCCCGAGCACCTCGTGCGAGATGCCGTTCAGCACGATCGTGCGGCCGACGATCGCCGGTTCTGCGCCGAAGCGCCGCTGCCAGAACCGATGCGCCAGAACGACGACCCGCTCGCCGCCCGC
>JACDBQ010000879.1 GCA_013694845.1 Acidobacteriota bacterium | reverse complement strand
GTCCTATATCGCGTTTATTTCTTCAGCCGAAAATCTGAGCAAGCTCGATCACTATCGCGAGATCAATCGCCGCCTGGCGCTGGGCGTGGCGGAACCGGAAGAGGCGAGCCGGCTCGCGAAGGAGGGCAAGGCGATCGTTTGGATCGATTCCGGGCTGCATGCGAGCGAGGTCGCTCCCGCGCAGCACTCGCCTGAGCTGGCGTTCAAAATGCTGACGGATGACTCCGAAGAAGTGGATCGCATTCGCAAGAACGTGATCCTTCTGCAAGTGCCGGTGATCAATCCCGATGGGCTCGACATGATCGTGCACTGGTATCGCAAGAACGTTGGAACGCCTTACGAACTCGCGCCTCTTCCGATGCTGTATCAAAAGTACGCCGGCCACGACAACAATCGCGACTGGTTCATGCTGAACCTGCAGGAGACGCGCAATGTGACGCGCCTGCTGTTCCGCGAGTGGTTTCCCCATATCGTTTACAACCAGCATCAGACGCCGGCGTTCCCGGCGCGCATTTTCGTGCCGCCGTACGCGGAACCGCTAAATCCAAATATTCCCGCGGTGGTGATGGAAGGCATCAATCTTATCGGCTCGACCATAAAGGAGCGATTTGCGCGAGAAGACAAAACCGGCGTGCTCTCGTACTTCGGATTCGACGCGTGGTGGAACGGCGGTCTGCGGTCCGTTCCCGCGTTTCACAACATGCATGGCATTCTCACGGAGACGGCGCTGCATTCGTATGCAACACCGAAGGTTTATAACTCCTCTGAGTTTCCGGAGCGCTTTGCGAACGGCATCCCGACCAAACAGCCGACGGTCTTCTACCAGCGGCCCTGGATGGGCGGCAAATGGGGCGTACGCGATGCCATCGAGTACATGCTGACGGCGGACATGGCGATTTTGGATCTCGCCGCGACGCGTTCGAGCCACTTTCTGACGAAGTCGTGGGAGATGGCACGTGGCAACATCGCGGCGGGTACGCGGGGCAAACCATACGCCTACGTGGTCCCGGGGGACCAATGGGATCGATGGACCGCGGTCCAGATGCTGCGCCGGCTGCAGATGGGCGGCGTGCAGGTTCAGCGAGCGCGCGCTCCCTTCATGGTGGGCACAAAGAAATACGCCGCAGGCTCTTATGTGATTCCCGCTGGCCAGCCCTTCCGATCGTATTTGGTAGACCTGTTGGAGCCGCAGCAGTATCCGGAGCTCCGCGCCGGCATCACAGGTCCGACAAAACGCCCTTATGACGTCGCAGGGTGGACGTTGAGCATGCAGATGGGAGTCCAAGTGGATCGCGCGGAGGACACTTTCAGGGCCGACCTGGAGCCGGCAGGCGACATCGAGCCCCCGGAGCCTTCGCTCGACCATCGCGACAATTCCTCATTTCTTCGAACGGCTGCGTTGCTCGCAACGGGTGCGAAGGTGCGGTGGTCGGCCGATGGGACGATCTTAACCGAAAGTTCCCCTGCCTTCGAAGCCGCTGCGTATGAGCTGAAAAAGCCTCGCGTCGCGCTATACGAGCCCTGGATGCCCAACATGGATGCCGGGTGGACGCAATGGGTTTTGGACGAATTCCGGGTGCCATACACGCTGATTCGTAATGACGACTTTCGCAAGGGCGACCTGCACACGCGCTTCGACACCATCATCCTGGCGTCGCAGTCCATGGCGTCCATTCTTCACGGATATAGGGACGGCGAGCCAGTGCCGCGAAGGAGCGGAACCGCGGAAGCACCCGCTCTGCAGCGGCCCGAATACACCGGCGGCATCGGCTTGGCGGGGGCGGCCACATTGCAACTGTTTGTTCGGAATGGGGGAACTCTGGTCGCGTTTGACAATGCCGGCGATCTGCCCGTGCAGTTGTTTCCTTTGCCGGTGCGGCCGCTACTCTCTTCGTCCGCCGAACGGGAGGAGACTTCAAGCGGATATTACAGTCCCGGATCGGTGATCCGCATCACTGTCGATACGAAGAGTCCGATCGCGTTCGGAATGCCCGCGGAGGCATTTGCCTTTCAGAGT
>JACDBQ010000877.1 GCA_013694845.1 Acidobacteriota bacterium | reverse complement strand
CGAACGAACGGGTCGTGACGATCGAAGACGCCGCCGAGCTGTCGCTGCGTCAGAAGCACGTGGTGCGGCTCGAGACACGGCCGCCGAACATCGAGGGCAAGGGAGCCGTCCGGGCCCGCGAGCTCGTCGTCAACGCCCTGCGTATGCGTCCGGACCGCATCATCGTCGGCGAGGTTCGCAGCGAGGAAGCGCTCGATATGCTCCAGGCCATGAACACCGGCCACGATGGAAGCCTGACCACGATCCACGCCAACACCCAGCGGGATGCTCTCTACCGTCTCGACACGATGGTGGCGATGGCCAACCTGAATATTCCGGAGCGGGCTGTCCGGCAACAGATCGCCTCCGCAGTGAACCTGATCGTGCAGGTTTCGCGCATGGCGGACGGCACCCGCAAGGTAACCGGCATCTCCGAGATCACCGGCATGGAAGGAGAGGTCATCACCATGCAGGACATCTTCGTGTTCGAGCGCACCGGCATCGGCCCGAACGGGAAGGTCCTCGGACGATTCAAGGCCACCGGGGTCCGTCCCAAGTGCAGCGACAAGATCGCCGCCGCCGGCATGGAGCTTCGCCGGGACATGTTCGAACACGTCAAGGCAGTGGCCTGAGGCAGCGATGACGATTGTTCTGGCCACTTTCGTTGCGATCCTCGGCATCATTTTCGGTGCCTACTGGTTCTTCGTCCTCCGCGTTGACCAGTCCGATGAGGCAGCCCTCCGCAAGCGGCTCCAGCCGACGCCGAAGCAGACCGCCCTGAAGCAATCCAAGCTGCTGATGGATGTCAAGGGCCTGAGCAGCATGCCCCGGCTCAACGTGCTGCTCGGCAGCATGGGCCGTATCACGGCGCCGCTACAGCGGAGCATCACGCAGGCAGGCATGAGCTTGACCGTGGGCACGCTGCTGCTGTCGGCCGCCTGCCTCGCTCTGTTCGGTTATTTCGTAGTGCGGTTGCTGACGTTCAGCACGTACCTAGGCTTCGGCGCCGGCTTCCTGCTGTTCTTCGTGCCCTTCATAGTCGTCCGGTTCAAGAAGACCAAGCGTCTGAGGAAGTTCGAGGAGCAGTTTCCTGAAGCGATCGACCTGATCTCCCGTGCCCTCCGGGCCGGCCACGCCTTCACCACCGGTCTGGCGATGGCGGCGGAAGAGATTCCGGCCCCGGTTGGCCAGGAGTTCAAGCTGCTCTACGATCGTCAGAATTTCGGGATGCCGCTGCCGGATGCCATGAAAGCGTTCGCGGCGCGCATCCCGCTGATCGACGCCCGTTTCTTCGTCACGGCCGTGCTGACCCAGCGCGAGACCGGTGGCAACCTGGGAGAGGTGCTCGACAACCTGGCGTCGGTCATCCGCGAGCGCTTCAAGGTCAAGCGTCAGGTCCGCGTGCTGACGGCGCATGGGCGGATCACCGGCTGGATCCTTGCGGCCTTGCCTCCGACATTGGCCGGGGCCATGTTCGTGATGTCACCCGGGCACATGAAAATTCTGACGAGTGACACGCTGGGCATCCAGATGATCGTCGCCGCGCTGGTACTCCAGGTCATCGGTACGATCATCATCCAGAAGCTCGTCAACATCCGCTATTGATCGCCAACTGAATGACCCCAGACCTGCTGCTGCCGATTACCCTGCTGTTCGTCTCGATCGCCGTCATCACCGGCCTCGGCACGTCCGCGGTGCTCGCCCGCAACGTCCCCGAACGCCGGCGCCTGCGCGAGATGGCCCACCCCGGTCATGGGACGGAGAGCCTTCAGCTCGACCGGCCAGGCCTTGTGGAGCAGCTCGATCCCCGGCTCGAGCGGGTGGCTGGCCTGCTGCCGAAATCGCCCAAGGAGATGGGGCGGCTGCGCCGCCGGCTGGCAGTCGCCGGCATCAACAGCTTTGCCCCGGCGGTTGTCTACTCGATCGCTGAGTTGACGTTACCCGTGATGTTAGGTCTACCGGCCTTCTTCTTCATGACGGGGCCGATGAAGTACATCGGCACCGCAGTGGCCGTCCTGGTGGGTTATATGATCCCCGGCCTCATCCTGGCGCGTCTGATAACAGTTCAGAAGCGCCGGATCGAGGATGGTCTGCCCGATGCCCTCGACCTGATGATCGTCTGTGTCGAAGCAGGCACCGCACTGGACCAGGCGATCATGAAGGCCAGCGAAGAGCTGATGATTTCGCATCCGGCGCTCGCGCTCGAACTGCAAACGATCACGACCGAGATCCGCGCCGGTAAGCCGCGCATCGAGGCCTTCAAGAATTTCGCGGAACGGACGAAGGTCGACGACGTGCGGTCCCTCGTAGCAATGCTGGTCCAGACGGATCGCTTCGGTACCAGCGTCGCGCAGGCGCTGCGGACGCACGCGGAGACGTCCCGCACGAAGCGGCGACAGCGCGCTGAAGAGAGGGCCGCCAAGATCGGTGTCAAGCTGGTGTTCCCGCTCGTGTTCTTTCTCTTTCCAGCGTTCTACGTCGTCACCCTCGGTCCAGCCGTGATCCAGTTCGTAAACATCTTCTTCCCGTTGGCCGATAAGTAGACACTGTCCTCTAGGAGACTTCGCCATGGAACTTAATGTCATTCTGTTTGCGCTCGCCGCCGTGTTTCTCGTTCTCTATCTGTTGCGGCGTCGCGGCCGGCTCCGTTCCGACGATTAACTATAGAGAGCCTGTGGCCGTCAATCGCGGCGCTGCCGTCGCTCTACTCGGTCTGATGCTGTCGAGTGGCTGCGCTGCCAGGTCCGGGCTCTCTCCCGTGGCCACGGTGCCGGCCGACTCCAGTTCCGGAGTGACCGTGGAGTCCACCGATACCCGCCTGGCCGCAGCGCTGCTGATGGAAAAGGCGGTGCCGACAGCCGAAAGCCATTTGCAGGTCGCGCGGGAGTATATGCGGCTCGGCGTACTGGACGCGGCGCAGGCGAGAACCGACCGTGCGCTGAAACAGGCGCCGCGCCTTTCGTCAGCGCACGAGCTGATGGCGCGGATCTGGCGCGACTGGGGGGTGGCCGGCGAGGGTTTAGGC
>JACDBQ010000863.1 GCA_013694845.1 Acidobacteriota bacterium | reverse complement strand
GGTCCGGAGAAGGAGCGCGGCACGAACGCAGAGGCCACCTCACGCTACCTGGACGCCATCGCCGAGCAGGCCCGCACGATTCCTGGCGTTCTGGCGGCCGACATCACGTCCCACGTCCCGCTGGGCGGCGGGGGTCAGACCAAGCACTTCTTCGTTGTCGGTCAACCGCTCGCCGCGACCTATGAAGAGGTGCCCACCGTGTCCCTGCGCCAGGAAGGTCCGGGTTCTCTGCAGGCGATGGGGGCTACCCTCGCGAGCGGACGGCTGTTCGCCGGCCACGATCGCGCCGGCGCAACGCCCGTGGCCATCGTCAACAGAACCCTGTCGCGCCGCTTCTTCGGAGCCGAGGACCCGGTGGGACAGGTGATCTGCCTGCAGGCGCCAGAACATCTGTCGCCACCGGACAACGTGAAAGCGGCCGGAGGGGCGTTCGTCCGCTGGAAGGTGGTGGGTGTCATCGACGACATCCGGTACACGCATCCCTCGCAGCCGATGGAATCGGTCGTCTATGTCCCGCACCGTCAGCGGACACAGCAGGCGCTCATGGGCTGGGCACCTGAATTCCTGGTCATGCACACGGCGCCGGGAATCGATGTCCTGCAGGCGTTGCGAGAGCGGTTGCACGAAGCCGCACCTGCACAGCCCATGGCCGAAGTGCGCACCATCGAGACCCTCGCGGCTGACGCGTTCGGCGGAGCACGCGTGATCGCGCTCGTCTTGTCACTCTTCTCGAGCGTCGCGCTCTTCCTGGCGGCGGTCGGTGTTTACGGCGCCGTCGCGGCGTCGGTCGCCGCCCGTACCCAGGAGGTCGGAATCCGCATGGCCGTTGGCGCGCAGCCCCGGGGCGTCATCTGGCTGGTTCTTCGGGAGGCCATGGTGCTCTCCGCCGTCGGCATCGCGCTCGGGATGGGGGGGGCGTATGCGGTTGCCCGCGCCATGCAATCACAGCTGCACGGTGTCACCCCGGCCGACCTCGCCTCGTTTGCGGCGGCGCCGCTCGCGGTGTGGGTGGCGACGACCCTCGCAGCGTGGATCCCCGGGCGTCGTGCGGCGCGGATCGATCCGGTCACAGCCCTGAGAAACGACTGAGGCCGCGCGTTTCGCCGCAGGGAGATCCCTTGCCCGCGTACCCGTGAGCGCAGTTTCCCTGTGCCCGCGGCGGCTGTCTGACATGGCCAGAGGATTGGGGGTGGACCAAAGCGAGAGCCTTCGCTGAGCGGCAGCGAGCCCGGCCCGTGCGCGGTCACGGACGGCCGTGACCTTCGGCAGGACTCCCCGGCTGGAGCCCCCGGTCGTATCCCCTGCGGCCCCGGCGATAGGGGGCAATGACCTGCGCGGCGAAGCGCTCCATCTCTTCGAGTTGTGGGCTGCACTGCAGCAGCAGCAGATCGACGCCCGACTCCTCGAATGCATGGACCTGGGCGAGCACGTGCTCGGCGGTGCCTACGAGGCCGGACCGCAGACCGCGGTTCGAGACAGAGTAGTCCTCGAGCGAGACCTGCTGCTCGAGCTGCGTGTTGGCGATCCACTGCTGATAGTTGCCGTAGCCGGCTGCGGACTGCCTGACATCCGTAATCCGATCCAGCTCACGCCGCGCCTCTTCGTCGGAATCGCGCACGATCGCGTAGGCCGCCGCGCCAAATGTCATCGGCGGCCGCCCTGCCGCCTCCCGCCTGGAAACCATGTCCTGCACCCGGCGGCCAATCAGGGCGGGCGGGTCGCCGTGCATCACATAGGCGTCGCATAGACTGGAGATCAACACGCGAGCCGTGTCGGACTCGCCGCCGGCGTAGATGGTCGGCCGTGGACGTGACACCGGCTTGGGTTGTAGGATCGCGTTCTCGATGGTATAGAACCGCCCCTTGAACGAAAACTCAGGCTCCCGCCAGAGGCCGTCGACCACAGCGAGCCATTCCCGCGTCCGCGCGTAGCGATCGTCGTGCCGGTCGAACTGCACGCCGTACTGCCTGGCCTCCTCGGCCCACCACGACGAGACGACGTTGAGCGAGAGCCGGCCGCCGCTGATGTGATCGATGTTGGCGGCCTGCTTGGCCAGCAGCGCCGGCTCGTGGAACGTCGGACGGACAGCGATCATCAACTCGAGCGTCGAGGTGACCGCCGCCAGCGAGGCGGCGGTGGACCAGGCGTCGAGCGATGGCGCCTTGACCCCCTTGATGTCGTTCAGGTTCAACTCCGCGACGAGCGTGAGGTCGTAGCCCCACGCCTCGCTCTTCCGGGCCAGCGCTTTCACGTACTCCCAGGTCGGCGCCATCTGCTCGTCGTCGACATTCCGCAGCCAGCCGCCGAACATCGGAAGCCAATATCCGAAACGCATCAGCGGATCTCCTGTTCCAGAAAGTCCGCGAGTCGCGCGAACGGGTCGAAGCCGATCACCCGGGGCGCGTCGGCGACGAAGTTCGACAGCGCGTTGATGTCGTAGTAGTAGCGACGGCCGTCGCGCTCGTCGATGAAGTACTCGACGCCTCCGACTTCGATTCCCGCAGCGGCCATAATGCGTTCGACATCCGCGATCACGTCGGGCGGCGGGGTCGTGGCTTCGACGCGCAGGTTGTTCGTTGGGGCGTCGACCGGGCATGCCGTACGGTCGAGCGAAACGCCGTCGCTCGTCTGGCAGATGTCGGCGGGGCAGAGATTGAAGCTCTCCCCCGTGGTGTACACGTTGATCCCGTACAGATAGCGACCGCCGAGCACTTCGACGCGGGTGACGCGACCATCGCGTGCCGTGACGAACTCCTGCACGAGTGCGGTCTCGTCGATCCCGAGGTCGATCCGTCCCTCGTCGATCGCCCGCGACAGGTCGTCCGGCGCATCGAATCGGACGATGCCGGCGCCACTGCCGCCGATGTTGGCCTTCACGACCACCGGGAAGCGAAGGCCCCCGGCTGCGAGCTTCGCCTGCTCGGAGTGATGGATGACGCGCGCGGCGGGAAAGGACAGACCGAGCGACTTCAACAGCGAAAGCTGGAGCGCCTTGGATGTTTCGACCCGGAATGCGGAAAGCCCGTTGACGACCCGGACGCCGAGTTGCTCGAGGTGCGCGAGGTAGTTGAGGGTATAGAGAATGCTGTGGCCGCGGCCGCGCAGGTACGCGGAAGGGCTCATGCGGTTGAACACGAGCCCGAACTCCTGCCCGTCGCCGTTGGTGGCGTCATACAGATGGCTCGTGGCGTCCAGCAGGATGTAGGGTGTGCCACGCCGGTCGAGCTCGGCGAACAGAGGCCGGAACCAGTCGGGATGCTCGTAGTAGATGCCGATCGGACGTGGTGTGCTCATGATCGTGGTCGGAGTGGGAACTCGAAAAATGAAAAAGGCCCGGAAAGCGTCAACGCCTCCCGGGCCTTCCGAACTGCGAAACTCTGTGTTGCTGAAAAACTACGCGAGAACGATCCACACAGGACACAGCGCGGCGGCGGAGGCTTTGGCCCCGTCGCAACAACACGCGCAGCGCACCGTTATGGACACGATACCGGATATTGGCATGACGTCCCTTCGGGTGTCAACGTACTGGGCCTTCTATTTTCGCTAGTGCCATGCGTTCAGATACCATTCCGTCCACGCACTGCAGCTCAACGCAAGCAAGCGCCGCGCGCGTTGTACTTTGCCGATCCCGATACGAACATCGCGAGCCCGTCGTTCCGGCAGGTCTTCGACTCGAGCGGTAATGGGGAACGAGTAGCGTGATGGCCTCTGACCCACCCCACACCCGACCCCTTCAGTGTGCCGAAACATGGGCTGGCAATGAGAGGGCCGCCAGCCTGATCGAGCTGCCGGGTTTAGTGACCTGGGTGCATTCCGTGCCGGCCGGACCGGGTGACGCCGGCGGTGATGTCCATTACGTTTCGGTCTGCCCCAGCTGCATCGTCTCCCGTGTTGCGCTGGCGGATGTCAGCGGGCACGGGCAGGCGGTCGTGGCGCTGGGCGAAACACTTCGAGAGCTGATGGGCCGGCACCTTCGCGCCCTCGAACAAGTGGGGCTCGTGCGGGATCTCAATCGGGCGGTCCAGGAAGAACTCGATGACGTCCACTACGCCACGATGGTAGCCGTGTGATGGCACGGGCGCAGGGGGTTGTTGGTGCTGACGAATGCGGGGCACCCACCGCCTTCTGGTATCGTGCCGCGCCTGAGGAGTGGAGCTGGCTTGAATCGTCACGCCCTGCCGACCGGGGGCGGCCGGCGGGTACGCCGCTTGGCCTGCTGTCCGACATCGATTACGACCGGATCGTCGTGAAGCCGAAGACCGGCGACCTGGTGGTGCTATACAGCGACGGGGTGTCCGAAGCCACCAATCCAGCCCGGGAGGAACTCGGGCCTGACGCGCTGATGAACGTCGCGCGGGCCTGGATCACCGTACCGCCGAAGCGTTTGGCCGCCAGCTCGCGGCAGCGCTCCACACGTTTCGCGCGGGCGTCGAGCCGATCGATGATGAAACGATCATCGTGCTGCAGGTCACCGCTTCACCTGACGGCTCGTCTCCTCCTCAACGGGTAGAGCGCGGCGGCGCTGAAGACGATCGCACCGGCAGATTTCTGCTCGATCAGCTCGCCGATCTCGTAGCCGTGCCGGGCCCGGGTCTCGACGAGCGAGAGAATCAGCAGCTCGGCGCTTCCCTTCTTCATCG
>JACDBQ010000850.1 GCA_013694845.1 Acidobacteriota bacterium | reverse complement strand
CGTCCGGCATCCCGGGACCCGGGCCGGCCACGCGCGCGGCGAGCGCGCCGGCGTCGCCGGCACGGAACTCGAGAAGCGCCATCTCAGCCGACTCGGTCGATGCGGCGTGTCGAGCGAGGGCCGTGTTCCCGATCGACGCCGTGAGGCGGGCCGAAAAGGCGACGCCCGTCGCAAGGAACGGCGTCCAAGCGCATCCGTGCTGCACGAGTCATCAACGGTCAGCCTCCGTGCCGACTAGGGGGGAGCGCCTTCCCTGGCGCTCCCCCAGTATGTGGTGCAACGCCCGGGTTGCTCAATACGACATTCGCTGACGCGGCCGGCGTTTCGTTGCAACGGGCCGGTCAAGCGGTCGCGGCGCAACCGGTCGTGCCGAGGCCACCGTGCGCTTGAGGTCCGCTTCAGCAGACTCGGTAGGTGCGGCGCGCGACGCGGGTCAAACGCCGGCCGTACTCCTGCGCAGTTAGCTTGAGCGTGACCGCTGCTTTGCCCGAGC
Organism: Acidobacteriota bacterium; assembly: GCA_013694845.1. Taxonomy (GTDB): domain Bacteria; phylum Acidobacteriota; class Vicinamibacteria; order Vicinamibacterales; family 2-12-FULL-66-21; genus JACDCA01. The sequence goes on along the minus strand of JACDBQ010000850.1, from coordinate 3,497 downwards.
GCATGCTGATCCGCACGGCACGCGGGGTTCGCCGCCGCACCCGCTTGACGACCTTGCCGCCCACGTCCACGACGAGCGACGTCAGGCGCTTGCTCTTCCACCGTGGAACGACGACCGCTATGGGTGAGCGACGGCAGTCCGCCGACGTTGCGACCCGGGCGCCGCGGACGCTGCTGTAGCGGGCGATGAGGTTGCGGTAGGTCGCGAAGGCAGGCTTCGGCGAGTAGTCGTCGCGCGTGATGCCGTACTGGCTCTCGATGTTCGGATCAGCCGAGGAGCTGTCGCGCAGATCAAACCAGCGGTAATCGGTGACGCCGTACCTGCCGCGGATCGCGTCGACGCTGCGAACCATCGCATCGAGAACCCGTGACTGAATCTGCTCCGAACGCCCAGGGCCGGTCGGGAATCCGTTCTCGGCTATGTGCACCGCCGTGGACGCGCGAAGAGCCGCCAGCGGCATGAAGCAGTCGCGCAGAGAACGGACGCTTTCCTGCACCGCGCCAGCTGCAAGCCCCGGAAGGAGGTTGGAGCGGGGGATCTGCGGCGCCCACGTACCGGGATAGGTGTCGAGACCCACCCAGTCGACGGCATCGGCGAACCTTCGTCCGCCGAGACGCCCCAGCCTCGCCCAGAATTCGCTGCTGGCGGCGGGCCGCTCGTCGTAGGCCCAGCTGAAGCCGATGCTCAGCTGCTCGTGGTTGCCCCGGCGCACCTCGTTCTTGGCGGCGATGACGCCTTCCACGAGGGCCTCGGCCGCGCCCGCGAACGCACCGTCAGCAGCGTCCGGCGCGCCGGCGAGGTTGGCCTCGTTCGTGACCTGCAACGAGACGAAGTGCGAATCCGGACCGTAGCGGCGGACAATCCTGCGGACGTGGTCAGCGAACGCCGAGGGTGCGGAGCCGCCAGGTGCAACGGGCTTGTAGCGGACGACGAGCTCCACCTCCAGGCCAGCCGCGGTGTACCCGGCTATCTCGCCGTCCAGCCAGCCGCCGACGTCGTCCGCCGCGACGTCACCGGTCCACGCGCTGTAGAGACGCACGACGAACGGGCTTGAGCCCGCCAGGGTCTTCAGGGCCGCCAGGCGCTTGGCAGGGATCTCAGGTTTCGGTGACGCCTTCGCGCTGACCGAGCCGGCCGGACCGCCCGGGTAGATCCCGAACCGCAGCGGCATCGGGGAGGCGGGCGCGCCCTGTCCGGCGGGCACAGGGCAGTTCAGCTTCTTCGCTTGACCAGCGTCCGGCAGGACAAGGGCGGCCAGGAGCGCTGCCGCGCCCGCGACGAAAAGCCAAGACGGGCTGAACGATCTGGATCGGCGACGCATGCTTGTCTAATCGACACTACTCGCTGAGCGGGTGAATCGACTCGCCGCACCGCGGACGCTCTCGATGCTGCCGGTCGACCTGGCTCCGGCGAGCGCTGGGCGGCGTTCAGCAGCCCGGCGCTCGCTGCCGGGCATGAAACTGCGGTGTTGACGGTTGCTGTCCGGGCCCGGTTTTGCGGTCGGTCGACCGGCCCGGGGCCTGCCACGGCGCACCGGTGGTGGCATCGTTAGGGGCTCGCCAGCTCGGCACAGCGGGCCCCACGGGCGTGGCTGCGCACACGGTCGACGCGTCCGCGCTCGTGTCCAGGGGCGCTCAGCGCCGAAGCGAGCGGGCGTTCCTGGTCGCGCGCGACAAGAACAACTGGGGCCGATGCAGCTGCAGTTTCTCTGCGGCCGGCACGGCTCGACGATCTGGAAGGTTCTGCGCCGCGATGGCGTGTCGCGCCAGCGACGTGGCGAGCGCCCGCAGAGCACGCGCCGCGATGAAGGGACCGAAGCCGGCGCGCTGCTGCACATCGACGCTTTCGAGTTGCCGCGGTTTGACCGGCCCGGTCATTGGGCGCACGGGCGATCGCTCCGAACGTCACATGCCCGGCGTCACTCCTCCTCCCCCCATGCGCTGAGCGTACGTCCGACCAGGCAAGCGCCAAGCGCCGCGATGTGGATACGTCTCCTGCCGGTCGTTGGTCGCGCGGCGGCGCTCTCGCTTCCGAGTAGACGCCGGTCGTCTCGGACAACTCAGCGAGCGTGTATCGCAGCGCCGACCGTGTGCTCGCTTTCCGCCGATAGCGAGCATCCGTTGTACATCAGGACGCCCGCGGCCTCCGGTGTCAGGCGATCAAGGCGATTTCTGGCGCATTATTGGCGCCCTTGGAGAGCAGATTCGGCTTGCTAGAGCCGAAGTTGTGTCCCAAGCCGCAGTCTAACCGAAGGTCAGAGGTTCGAATCCTCTCGGGCGCGCTACGGGTTTTCCGGCAGGCGGCGAACGCCGCTGGGTGGCAACAGCGGGGGCAACGGTGAGCAAGTTGCCCCTTGAGACCTACGGGCACCTGATCGACGGCGACCTCGGACCCGCACTCGACCTCCGCAAGGAGCTGCCGCGGGCCCAGCCATGATCGAGGCCGCACGACGGGCTCGGGCTCCGGACCGCCAAGTTACGGGACGCCCGCTTCGCCCAGGCGAATGCGGGCACTCCCGCCTGCAACTTCAGACGCTCGGAGGTCGTCCATTGCGAGAGCCGTACGGGAGACGGTGCGGACGCCTGCTCCCGTGCCGAGGCAGCGTATGCGTGTCTCGTTTGACGCCCGACGACCGGCACACATCACCGAACCAGTCTTACGGCACACCTTGCGCTGCTTGGCAGCGAAGTCCCTGTTCAGCGCGAAGAGCGTGCCGGTGAGAGTTCGGCAAACGGGACGCATCCGCCGTTCGAGGCTATCCGCAGCCCGACACAAGCACGGCCGCGGAGCGCGTCGAAGACGACTCTGCGTCCGTCAGTGAGACGTCGTCGAAGTGGTCGGTGCGGGCGATCCAGGCGCTCGGTCTCCGGCGGTGGTCTGACTCAGGGCCGTCAGGGCGTCGGTCATGGGCAGGTCGCCGAGGGACCGGCGCGCCGGTGCGGCGTCGAACGTCATGTCGATCGTGTCCATCGCGACTGCGGCGCGGGCTTGACGGTTAAAGGTGCCCAGCGCCCTGAGCACCGTCAGTGGCACATGACGTACATTCGCGTCACGTCCCCGCAAGCGCTGTACGCGCTCCGCCAGTTCGTTGAGCGAGAGGTCGCGTGGCCCGCCGATCTCAATGACGCGTCCCCGCCAGGCGGCCTCCAGCACGGCGCGCTCGATGGCGGCGGCGACGTCCCGGACCGAGACGAAGTTGATCGGGTTGCCACCGCGCCCGAAGACCACCGACCTCGCCAGGAGCTCACCCCAGAGCTCGACGAAGGCCGTGGCCCTGACGATCGTCCACGGTGTGCCGCTTGCGCGCAAGTGCCTCTCGGCCGCGGCCTTGGCGCGGAAGAGCTCCATCGGGTGCTCGGGTGACGCGCCGACGACGGAGACCAGCACGACGTCCGCCCTCGCGGCCGTGGCGGCATCGATCAGGTTGGCGTTGCCGTCGCGGTCGACCGAAGCGGGGGAGACGCGGCCGGGGCCCGCGAAGCCGTGGACGGCGGACA